>NZ_CEYADA010000007.1:0-181818 GCF_982780845.1 Thalassococcus sp. | reverse complement strand
CCGGATCGGGCGTGTAGGTGATCTCGCCTTCCGGTGTGAAGGTGACGGTGCCGTTTGTGGGCTCGGTCACGTCTGTCACGGTCAGCGGATCGCCGTCCGGATCAACGTCGTTGTCCAGAACATTGACCACGATCGGCATATCTTCGTCGCCGGTCACCTCGTCATCCGCCGCCACCGGCGCGTCGGGCGTCGGGTTTACGGTGATGAAGACGGTGGCAGTCGAGGTCACACCATCTGCATCCGCGATGGTGTACGTCATCTCGTCCGTCCCGTTGAAATCAGGGTTCGGCGTGTACGTCAGGAAACCGTCAGCGGACAGGCTGATTGTGCCGTTTGCCGGGTCGGTCGCATCCACAACTGTGATTGCCTGACCTTCCGGATCGCTGTCGTTGCCCAGAACATTGATCGTCAGCGGGGTGTCTTCGTCTGTGATCAGTTCGTCATCAACGGCAACAGGTGCGTCGTTCACGGGATCAACAGTGAAGGTCACAGTTGCTGTATCCGTCAGACCTGTCGGGTCTGTGACGGTGTAAGTGACTGTGTCTGTGCCGTTAAAATCGGGGTTCGGCGTGTATGTCAGTTCACCTTCCGGTGTGAACGATACGGTGCCATTGGCGGGTTCCGTGACAGATGTAACCGTCAGCGGCTGCCCTTCGGGATCGCTATCGTTATCCAGAACATTGACAACAATCGAGGTGTCTTCGTCGCCAAAGCCAAGGTCATCGTTTGCAACGGGCGGCAGGTCCATAACCGGATCGACGGTCGAGAAATGGACGTCGGAGACCATGATCGCCTGACCGGACAGGCCACCGTTATCGTAGAGGATTTCGATGCGCGAAACCGGGCCCGCGATGTTCACGAGGAACGAGCCGTCCGCATCTTCAAGATTGGTTGTTGTCGTGCCTGTGGCTGTGTCGCCGGACACTGTGCCTGCACCGCTGGACGTGATGGTGACAGGAACAGCATTGCCATCTGCGTCATAGGCCAGAATGGTAACGATGTCCTGAAAGCCTTCGCCTTCCAGACCGTTCAAATCTTCCCCTGTGGACGCGAAATCGACATCGCTCAGACGGAAGGAAACGTTCTGTACGCTGTCTGCGTAAGCATCGTCTGTCGCGCGGAAATCAAGCGTGGTGACCGAGGTGTTGGTGCCGTTGTCGACGCTCGCCTGTCCGTCACCGAACAATTTCAGGTTCGAGTTGGGATCAAAGGGTTCGCCTTCTTCCACGTAGCCGAGGAAGTCGACGTACTTGGCGCTCGCGCCCTCTTCGGTTTCTGCGAAGGAGATGTCGACAGCAACGCCGCCTGTTTCAACTGTCGCGGATACGCCGCCTGTATCAGTCAGTGCCTGGTTTTGGGTGGACAGATCACCCCAGTCCAAAAACAAATCAGCCATCGTTACCGATCCTTCAACTCATCAATCCAGGCACGCCCAGACCGCTTCCAACACCGGACCCTGTCCCCAAGATCGCGACCTTTACTCGTCAAACTTTTCGCGGAGTGGTTCGGCTGGCGCCTAGTTCAGGGCACACAAATCCGGTGGCGGAAAACGGCAATCCGTTCCACAGACACTACGCATCCAAAGGATGACATCCGAAATAAAAGGCCGCCCCCGTGGCCAGCAGTCTTCGCCCCCCAGTTGGGCGTGATCTCTTCTTAAGTGTCAGTGACTATGACACAAAGGGGAAATTTGTCTCAAAGGTGTCAAAGATTAATATCGAAAGATAACTTAGACGCGCATTGTCGTTCGGAGTATCGAAATTCACTCAACGATTGTTTGTAAATTCTGCGATTTTCAGTGTTTTTTTCCCGCACTGATAGAATCCAGCGGTTTTTTGTTCAGCATTGGGAAACAATCTAAATGTGGCGAAACGCGTCACATTTTCGAGAGAGCACTAAAAACAGCGTTCAGAGTTTGTTCACAAATGATGAGTAATCTGCAGATTTTCGAAAAATTGGTCACAACGTCTTAGGTTTGAACCCGAATCAAAACCTAGATTCGACGAAATGTGACGCAAAAAAGTCGTCTTTTTGGGACGGCAACTAACCAAAGATACCGCCCCGAAAATACGTTGCTTTGCCGCCCTAGAAGAAGCCGAAGACTTCGAATTCCAGCTTGGCACTTTTTGCAGACTGATGGTCATCAGCGTCCTGCTGGTCCTCGTCGGCAGTTTTATCAAAACTTGCCGCACCACTGCCTTTAAACATCAGGTGGCTGAAAATCCCGCTTCTGGGAAAGACCGTGGCGTGCTCTTGTTCCGTATTCTGAGGCGCCGCATTTGTTGTTTCTTGCGTCTCGTCCGGCTCTTGTTCAGCTTCGCGCACGCGGGGTCGCGTTCCCCCTCCACCCAAGAACCGAAGGCCTAGAAAGCCGCCGCTACCTGAAGACATCGCTTCTACGGTCGGCGTGTCATCATCAGCGCTGCTCTCGACCTGCTCAGTGGTCGTCCGGTTTGATGTCTGGTTGCCTTCATCCGAGGACAACAGGCCAAGTAGCCTGTCACGCCACAGCCCAACGCCGCTGCCGTGAAAAATGCCGCGCACATTCGGCACCTCTTCTTCGGGTTCCTCCGGCGGGGTTTCGGGCTCAGGATCGATGACCGGATCAGAATCGGGCGTTGGGCCAGGATCAGGCGTAGGCTCGGGGTCTGGTTCTGGTTCTGGTTCTGGCGAAGGGTCCTCGACAAGATCAGTCGGGTCCACGTCATCAACCACCGGATCATCCGGCTGCTCACCCACCACGTCCAGACGGGGGTATGTGTCTTGGAAAGTGTCCAGAACGTCATCTCTTGGCGTGCTGTCCTCTAGGTGGCGCAACGTGCCCCAGCTTCCGAACTGCGAGGGTCGTGCCACGTCTACGAACGCGTTGAACAGCGTCCCGCCGTTTTCCACCCAAGAATCCAGCAGCTCTTCGTAAAGAACGCCCATTTCGTCGGAATAGTTGAGATGGACAAAGAAGGCGGTCAGGTCCTGATTGGAGGTGTATTCCCCAAGACCGACAATGTGCGTCCCGCCTTCGTACATCACCATATCCAGACCGTAGCTGTCTGCGACCTGACTATGGTAGGCGAACAAAGCATCCAGTTCTTGTAGACTGCCCTCAGGATCACCCGTCACCGAACCATCCCGCAATTCCTGAAGGGCCAGGTCAGTGGCATGGTCGAACTGATGTGCGGCGATGTAGTCCGCCCGCGCCTGCCCCGTCAGGCCCAATGCATCTGCGTCTTGCTCGGCCAAAGCGCGGCTTTCCGCGATCCAGTCCAGTACATCTTCTGCCTTGGATCCCCCCAAGGTCCCGCCAAAATATCCGGTCACGGCATAGGTATCGAACAACGTGTAAGGCGCGACGTTGTCCACGGACAGCGCCTGATAGGCCGGTGCCTCAAGCGCGGATTGTTCCAGCCCGGTCCATGCAGTGTGCGTTGCGATGACCTTTACATAGTCCCCATCGCGCCCTGCATAGACCTCATCCAGAATGCTTGCCATCTCTGCTGAACGGGCCCCGTATTCCTGCATCCAGCCATCGCCCAGATCGGTGCCAAAGCGCTCTTGCGCACCAAGCGCCGAGTCCCGCGCCTGATCGAACATGAAGTTCCAGACCTCGTTCGAGAATTCGTAATGCGCGCGCAAATCCGGATCGAGGTTTTCGGCCACATAGCTCGCAAATTCACGGATGTAATCGTCATCGGCATTGTGCGGAATGTTGAACCACGGCTCGGTGCCCGTTTCATTGGCCAAGGCCACCATCACCTCGACCGGAACACCGTTGGCATAGGTGAAATCACCCACGTCCGGTCTGTCTGCCCATTCAGTCAGGTCCGAATTATTGGTGTCCATCCAGTCCATGAACCGGAGCGCATGGGCATTTTCGATGTTCGCGATGAACAAGGGATTGAACATTTGGCCGGCGTCATACGCGTCGATATGTTCTTCCTTCACCAAGGAAAAATCGCGCAGATAGTCGCCTGTTCCGTTCGGATCGGTCGAACTAATGGAAATGGCGACCAACCCTTCGGACGATGGCGTATAATCGAACCAGATTTCACCGTCTTGCGCGACCACATTGGTCCCGCCAAACACCTGCACCTCGCCCTCGCCTTCAAAAGTCAGGCGATAGCGACCGGCTGTATATGTTGCCTCTTCGGTGATTTCGGTCAGCACAAAAGTTTCGACACGGGTAATGCCGTCAGGCATGGCCGTCAGGTAACCGTTTTCATCCAACAGCCCGAGCGCCTGCATATCCTCATAGCTCATGGCGCCCCACTGGCCGTCTTCGTGGCCGGTCCACGGCCGCGCGGTTTTCATGACGTCCAGAAACGGCTGTTGGGTCGTCCAATCTGAAATACCGTTCAGACCATATCCCAAGCCGGGTTCACCTGTGGTGGTTGCAAATACACCGGATGCCGTGCCCATAAAATTCCCCCTGTCACAAGGACGCGACCTGCGCCCGTTTTCAGTTGGAAGCGATGCACCCGCGGTGGCGGCCTATGGGGCGCAGCGTGACAGCCCCAGAAATCCACCCATAACAAGCAATCGCCCTAACCCGATCTGCGCAGCGGCAGGCCGAAAATGACCGGCCCCTACAGTGGCAATTCCCTGCAAGATCAAAGCCAATTTCAGTGATAGGTGGGCGATTGTTTAAAATTCGTGAAAAATGAACGTGTTTAAGCGACGACCATGCGCAAGGCAGCAGTCAATGAACGTTCTGATATTTGCGGAAAGTGGTACCCAAGGTCGGACTCGAACCGACAAGACCGTTAAGTCGGGGGATTTTGAAACCGCCGCAACATCGTGAAGCCATTGAAAACATTCACTTTCGTCCGTCACCGCGTCACTCCGCAAGTCACCGATCAAGTCACCAGTGACATGCCCGAAGTGTCCAGTGGACAGGGTGTCCCCTGCGTGTGCAAGTTTGCCACCATACAAGACCGTGTAAGCGGCGGTTTTGATCGCGGTTTTCTCACCGAACAACAGGGGCTGTTCAACAAGCGCGTTGTACGCCGACAGGTGTGCCGACATTCCGTGGTATACAAATTTCATGGGGGGTTCCTTGGTGCGGGTGGTGGGAATCGAACCCACACTCCGTGAGGAAAAGGTGTTTGAGACCTTCGCGTCTACCGTTCCGCCACACCCGCAACGGGACTGCGTTTAGGGGACGTGAAGGGGTTGGTCAAGAGGCCGATGCAAGTTCGCGTTCTGCGGCCTGAACGGCGGCCAATGCTTGTTTCAGTTTCTCGCTTTTCTTAAGCAGGTCAGACTGAAGCCGCTTGGTTTCGATAAGCTTGTCCAGTGCCTTGAACTCCGGCGTGTGCGCGAACTCTTCCAGACCCATCAGACCTGCGACAGACCCAAGTGCCACATCCAAGGGGAGGTCACCAAGGCCGCTGTTGGCGATGAACCTTTCATCGTGCCGTTTCTTTGAGTCTTCAATCAGTTTTGAAAGGGTCAGCGGGCCTCTTTCTGTGTGTTGGGTGATGCTGCTGTGGCTCATGTGCGTTCCTTCTAGTGGATGTATCGGGTCAAAGTAAAACTGGCATCAAATGAATGAAACCAGCCTGTTGCGAAGGGCGATGCCCTTGCGTGTGAGGTAGAGTTCTTTCTGGCGGCGGTCGGTGGCACTTTCCGTCCACTCGATCAGGTCCAGACCCGCCTTACCCAAGCGATGCACCTTAGAGAGTGCCGCAAGGCTGCGTGAGGCGGTCGAGGACGGCATCCCAAGGTTTTGGCGTAGATCGGCCTGAGTGCGTCCTTCGTTCAAACAAACCCAAAAGAAAACGGTGGCCTGTGAAATTGACATATCGGCGTCTTGGTCGCGCATGACCTCAAACACGTTGAAGAGACTGCGGAAGGTCTGACGTTCTTGATCACTCGAAAATTCAGGCATGGTATTTCCTTTATGTGTTGGCCCACGGACAAAAATACGCCGTCTGGTCAGGTCATTAATTTAGCATCTACGGCAGCCGCCCTTAGCATAGTTCTCGGGCAGGACGTAATTGGCTGGACCGTTGGTTACCCCGTCTTCTACATCAGCGGTAGGGGCGGTTGAAATGGCAAACGCAATCACAGCTGCTAGGCTTAGTCGTGCGGCGTGTGCGGTGACATTTCTCCACCTGCGGAGAGGTGACGTGAGGGGTGACCTAAGTCACAAATGGTAGTGACCTGCACTTGGCGGAAGGTTGCATTAGTGGAGATAGTGAGAAGTTCGCGAAATGACGCCAAACCTCCTACAAATAAGTGCTTTTGCCCTTTCCGTTTCCTTGCGAAAACGCGAAGATTTTACCTGCGGAGAGACTTTTCGGCGTGGTTGCTGGGGATTTTGAATCCCCAGCGTCTACCATTCCGCCACTTGGGCACGGCGAACTCTCTACAACTCCGAAACAACATCGTCCAGAGGTAAAGATGCAGGTTCTTGACGCTAATGTCCCGTCGTGATCAACCCGCCCTGTAGGTTGCGAGGAAACCGATGCTGAGACGCCTTTATAACAGAATGCTGGCCGCTGCCGAACATGCCTCCGCGCTGTGGATCCTGGCAATCGTGTCATTCGCCGAAAGCTCGGTCTTTCCGATCCCGCCGGATGTAATGATGATCCCGATGATTCTGGCCGCGCCGCATCGGGCTTGGCTGATTGCGGGCGTTTGTACTGCCGCTTCGGTTGCAGGTGCGCTTTTGGGCTACGGTATCGGGTACTTCTTTTTCGAACAGGTCGGCCAGCCGGTGCTTGAGGCAATGGGCAAAGCCGAAAAGATGGATGCCTTCAATACCACGTTCAGCGAATGGGGCGTTTGGGCGGTGCTGATCGCGGGCATGACCCCTTTCCCGTTCAAGGTTATCACGATCATGTCAGGCTGGGCATCCTTCCCGTTGATCCCCTTCCTGTTGTCGTCCATCGTCGCACGAAGCCTACGGTTTTTCATCGTCGCGGCCTTGCTGAAGGCATATGGCCCGCCCATCCGCGAGTTCGTGGAAAAACGACTGGGTCTGGTCTTTGCCGCCTTCCTGATCGTCCTGATCGGCGGCTTTATGGTGTTGAGAGTTCTATGACACAAAAACAACTGGTTTTACTGGCTGCCGCAGGGTCTGCCGCACTGATGATGGGTGCCTTGGGCTTTCAGTACATTGGCGAACTGCCGCCCTGCAAACTGTGCTACTGGCAGCGTTATCCGCATATTGCAGCCATCGCGATTGGTGCGCTCTTCGCCTTTATCGGCGCACGCATCCTGATGGCCTTGGGCGCTATTGCAGCCTTTGCCACCGGTGCCGTCGGCATCTATCACACAGGCGTTGAAAAAGGCTGGTGGGAAGGTCCGACAACCTGCACATCCGGTTCCATCGAGGGCCTGTCCACAGATGACCTGTTGAACCAGATCATGGGCGCGCCGCTAATCCGCTGCGATGAAATCGCGTGGCAGTTCATGGGCCTGTCCATGGCCAGCTGGAACGCGGTCATTTCCTTTGGCCTGATGGCGATCTGGATTATGGCCTACCGGAAGTCTGCATAAAAATCGGGGCGGTCCGTAACCAGCCCGTTGCGATAGTTGGTGCAAGACGGGGCCGAACGCTTTGTGGGAAAACAGCTCCCAAAGAAAGCGCTGGGAGCTTTTTGCGACGGATGTCGGCTATGCGGACAAAGCTGCCATTAACTGCGGCTGCGCCAATGTCAGCTTTCGCTTGAAACACTTTTTTGCTTCGGCGTTTTGGGATCAACAAACCTGACATAGAAAAACGCTCCGCCAAAGAACGTACCAGCTAGCCCCAAACCAAAAATGATATTGAGTGGCACGCCTAGCTGATCCAACCAAACCATCACCAAAGACCACGCCAGAAAAGATCCATAGAGCAACATAGCGCCCCCTAACCGCGCCCGCCTTTTTGTGATAAATCTGGCGATGACGAATGCTGTTAAAAACGGAAACCATGTTTCAGCGACATGGTTCACAAAGTGCATTTCTGTTGAAGCGCCACCGGGAAAGCTCATTCCCATGAACAGTGCCAAAAATGGGTACTTCTAAGGCAAGAGCGGGTTGATTGCTTCGATCACCGCGAGAGCTATCCAAACCAAGAACGCTCCTACGAAGGCCGCAAAATAAGTTATGAGTCGACGTGCCATACATTATGCATAAGTCAGATTGCACCGCTGGGGAAGCCGACCTTCGCGCATGATTCAGCATCCTGCACAATGGGCTCAAAGCAGTCATTCCGCTTCGAGCCTTCAAGGTTTTCGTATGCACCATTTACAGTAAGAGAACGCCGTCAGACCGGCCCTCTTTACAGGTAGTCCGCACGCTGTAGGGAATATTTCGCCATCTTTTCGTTCAACGTCCGGCGCGGCAGGCAAAGCTCTTCCATCACCGCAGCGATCGAGCCCTTGTGGCGGCGCATCGTGTTGTCGATCAGCATGCGCTCGAAGGCTTCCACGTATTCTTTCAGCGGTTTACCCTCGGTCGTCATGACGGGCTTCATGTCTTCGTGGTCGTTCATCAACAACGACGAAATAGTACCCGAGCCCCGGCGCGATTGCAGGACCGCACGTTCGGCCAGATGGATCAGCTGACGCACGTTGCCCGGCCATGGGGCCTGCAGCAGTTGCGCGGCCTCTTGCGCGCTGACCTGCGGCGGTTCGCAGCCGTAGTCTTCGGCGTATTGCTCGGACAGACGGGCAAACAGGGTCAGGATGTCTTCGCCCCGCTGGCGCAGCGGCGGCACGGTTATGCGCAGAGCGGCCAAGCGATAGAACAGATCGGGCCGCAGCGCGGATTCACAGGTCTGACCTTCGTCCTGAAGGTTACAGATCGCGACGATCCGCGTTTCGGGCGGCGTACCCTGATCGTTGATCACCGATAGCAGACGAGCCTGAGCCGCATCGGACAGGCTTTCGATATCTTCCAGAACCAGCGTCCCGCCGCGCGCCTCTTCAATCGCGGGCAAACGGGTGTCTTCGGGTTCCATCGGGCCGAACAGCCGCTTCATCAGCGCGGCCTCGTCCATCGCGGCGCAAGGCAGCAAGACAAAGTTCTTGCCCGCGCGGCTGCCAACCGCGTGCAGGGCGTGAGCGATCAGCGTTTTGCCGGTACCCGTTTCGCCGTCGATCAGAACGTGACCATCGGCGTGCCCGAGATCGAGAAGATCTTCACGCAGGCGTTCCATCTTGGGCGACTGGCCGATCAGCTTTTGCATGATCTGGGTGCCGTCCGAAAGCTCGCGGCGCAGTTGCCGGTTATCCAGCGTCAGACGCCGCGCATTGGTCGCTTTCTGCGCAAGCTCGGACATCCGGTCGGGATTGAACGGCTTTTCAAGGAAGTCATAGGCCCCGACCCGCATCGCCTCGACCGCCATGGGCACATCGCCGTGACCGGTGATCATGATGACCGGCAGGCTGGAATCCGCGCCCATCAGCTTTTTCAGGAACTGGATACCATCCATCCCCGGCATGCGGATGTCGGAAATCACGATACCCGGATAATCTGGGCCAAGCGTGCCAAGCGCCTCTTCGGCGCTGGCAAAGGTTTCGGTGTCATATCCGGACAGGGCCAGCCACTGGCTGATCGACTGCCGCATATCCTTTTCGTCATCGACGATTGCGATTTTCATTGCTTTTACCATCGCGCACTACTCCGCCGCTGTGGTTTCTTCTTCTTTGAGCGCAGGCAGCTGCATTTCGAAAACAGCGCCCCCACCTTCTGCATTTCGGGCCATCAGGCGGCCACCAAGATCGGTGACGATGCCTGAGGAAATTGCCAGTCCAAGCCCCGTGCCTTCGCCCGGTTGCTTGGTGGTGTAAAAGGGTTCGAACAGCGCATCGAGGTCGTCGATACCATGCCCGTTGTCGCGCACGCTAAGGGTCACCGTGTCGCCTTCGGCCAGCAAAATCTCGATCTCGGGCGAACGCACGGTTTTGGTCGCGTCCAGCGCATTCCGCAGCATGTTGATCAGAACCTGTTCGATGCGCATCCGATCACCCATCACGCGCACGGGATGATCCGGCATATTGCGGCTGATACGCACATGACGCGCTTTCAACTGCGGCTCCATCATACTTAGCGCCGAGGCCACCGCTTCGCTCATGTCCACGGGCGACAGGCTGGTCTGACCTTTGCGGGCGTATGATTTCAGCTGCTTGGTGATCGCACCCATGCGTTCGATCAGATCATCGATGCGATGGAAGGCTGTCAGCGCCTCGTCCGGACGGTTTCGGCGCAACAACAGACGCGCACCCGCGAGATAGGTTTTCATCGCGGCCAGTGGCTGGTTCAATTCGTGACTGACCGCTGCCGACATTTCGCCCAAGGCCGCCAGTTTCGAACTTTGCTCAAGGGTCTGTTCAGCCACAGCCAATGTTTCCTGCACACGCTCACGTTCCGCAATCTCGCGACGCAAACGCGCGTTCAGGGCGCGCAGTTCCGCAGATTCACGCTGGAACAAGGCCATGCGCAGTGCCGTTTTGCGGGACAGCGCGTAAAACGCCAACGCCGCCAACAGAGCGAAGGCCATGATTTCCAACGCCAGAACCGCATTCACACGTTCGCGCACACTGGCATAGGTGGTGAAGTTGATCATCGACCAGCCACGGAATGGGATGCGGCCATCGACGCGCATCACCGCCTCGCCCATCACATAGGCATCCGCAGACAGGGTCGTCCAATCGGTGGTGGCCTGAATGGCCCTTTCGATGGCGCTGCCCGCTGGGTTCTGTTGCAGCGCTTCTTCCACGCTTTTGCCCCGCCAGCGCGGCTCGGTTGCAAGAATGATCCGGCCTTCGGAATTGGTAACCATAACCGCATCCGAGATACCCGCCCATGCGCGTTCGAACTTGGCCAGATCAACCTCGACCACAATAACGCCGATGATAGCGCCTTGGTCTTCGATCCGACGGGAGTAGCTAAAGCCGAAGCCACCGAACTCACGCTCGAGCGACGTAAAGACAGTCGCGTTCGACCGGATCGCTTCTACAAAATATGCAGCATTGCGATGATTTTCGCCCAGCTTGTTCCGGTCGGTCGCGGCAACGGTGCGCCCGTCTTTATCCAAAAGCATCAAGGACGCCGCGCCGATTTCATCCACGTACGAGATCAGACGCTGAGAGCTTTGGGAATAATCGTTGCTGGTCAACGCCCCGATCAAGGACGGGTCACGCGCCAGAAGCTGGGGCACAATGGCATTGCGGCGTAGTTCGGACAGCAGGTTACCGCTGTAAAGCGCCAGTCGCAGTTCCGCGCGGTTCTGGGTTGTTTCGGTAAAGCGGTCAGTCAGCAGGCGGTTTGTCACCCAAACCGTGCCCACAGCGATCAGGAACAGAAAAGCCAAAGCCATGCGCACACGCCAGCTTAGCGGGCCTGTGCGTTTGGAGGTGTTCTGATCAGAGTGTGCGTCGCTCATTCACACAAGATACGCATGGGCGAGCGACGTCTCAAGTCACGCGCTGGCCAGCGTTTCGGTCAGTTGGGCGAAAACACGCTGACCGTCGGCGTTTCCATGCTCAGATTCCGCGGCCCGCTCGGGATGCGGCATCATTCCAAGAACGCGGCGGTTGGCAGACAGGATGCCTGCGATATCCGCGACAGACCCGTTCGGGTTTTCTCGGTATGTGAACGCTACACGATCCTCGCCCTTCAGCATCGCCAGCGTTTCATCGTCGGCGATATAGTTGCCGTCGTGGTGCGCAATCGGGATGTTGATTTGTTCGCCTTTTTCATAGGATTGGGTGAACACGCTGTCGGTTGTTTCGACCTGCAGCGGAACCGTGCGGCAGATGTATTTCAGACCTGCATTGCGCAGCAAAGCGCCCGGCAGAAGACCCGTTTCGGTCAGAACCTGAAAGCCGTTGCAGACGCCAAAGACAAAACCGCCGCGGTCTGCGTGGGCCTTAACTTCGTTGCAGATGGGCGAATTGGCCGCGATGGCGCCACAGCGCAGGTAGTCACCAAAGGAAAAACCGCCCGGAATGCCGACGATATCGACACCTGCCGGCAGCGCGGTGTCCTTGTGCCAGACCATTTCCACATCCAGGCCTGCATTGCGGAACGCAACAGCAAGATCACGGTCGCAGTTCGACCCCGGAAAGACGACAACAGCTGCTTTCATGGCACCGGCTCCTTCGGCGTTAGACGTCTTAGACGAATTCGATCTGGTAAGTTTCGATGACGGTGTTCGCCAGAAGCTTTTCACACATCTCTTTGACGGTGTCTTCTGTCGCGTCGTCGGCCAGATCCAGTTCGATCACTTTGCCCTGACGCACGCCGGACACGCCGCCGAAACCAAGACCACCAAGGGCGTGGCGCACAGCTTCGCCTTGCGGATCAAGAACCCCGTCTTTCAGCATGACATGGACACGTGCTTTCATCTGTATTCTCCGGTCGGTCGGGCCGAGGCCCGTGGTCGTAGTAGATTAGTTAATCAGCGTCGGCTTGGTGATCGGCTGCGAATTTTTGGGCATCACGCCAAGACGACGTGCAACTTCTGCATAAGCGTCTGTCAGGTTGCCCAGATCACGGCGGAACACGTCTTTGTCCAGCTTCTGGCCTGTTTCCAGATCCCAGAGGCGGCAGCTGTCGGGGCTGATTTCGTCAGCAACAACAAGACGCTGGAAATCGCCATCATAAACGCGGCCGATTTCGATTTTGAAATCCACCAGACGGATACCAACAGCCATCATCACGCCCGACATGAAGTCGTTGACGCGCAACGCAAGGCTCAGGATGTCTTCCATGTCCTGCTGGCTTGCCCAGCCGAAGGCGGCGATGTGTTCTTCGGTGACCAGCGGGTCGCCCAGTTTGTCATCTTTGTAGCAGTACTCGACAATCGGACGCGGCAGCGGTGTGCCCTCGTCGATACCCAGACGCTTGGATAGCGAACCGGCGGCAAAGTTGCGCACGATGATTTCCAGCGGAATGATCTCGCAGGAACGGACCAGCTGTTCACGCATGTTCAGACGCTTAAGGAAGTGTGTCGGCACGCCGATGTTGTTCAGGCCGGTCATGAAGAATTCGGACAGGCGGTTGTTCAACACGCCCTTCCCTTCGATCACGTCCTTTTTCTCGGCGTTAAAGGCGGTCGCGTCATCCTTGAAGTACTGCACAATTGTGCCCGGTTCCGGACCTTCGTACAGAATTTTTGCTTTACCTTCGTAGATCTTTTTACGGCGAGCCATGGGCGCGGGCCTTTCATATAGAACAGATCGGGCTGAGTCCGTCTTTGGCGCCCTCTTAGTGCAACGCTGACGTTGCCGCAAGCGCACTAACCGGACAGATCGTACAAAGCTTGGCGGATTCATTGCAAAACGCCTTCAACATCATCTTGAAGATTATGAATTTGCTTCACGGAAGGCATCGTGACAAAGAGGCGCTGCATGCAAAGTTAACCCTCCGGAGAAGACAATGACAAACGCGCTTGCCGAGTTGCTGGCCGAAAGAGACTGGCTGATGGCGGATGGTGCTACTGGCACCAACCTGTTCAACATGGGCCTGACATCGGGCGACGCCCCCGAGTTCTGGAACGTGGATCACCCCGATCGCATCGAAAAACTGTATCAATTCGCGATTGATGCGGGCAGCGATATCTTTCTGACGAACTCATTTGGTGGCAACGCATCGCGTTTGAAACTGCACAACGGTCAGGACCGCGTGCGCGAGCTGAACAAAGCCGCTGCGGAACTGGGTCGTAATCTTGCTGACAAAGCGGGCCGCAAGATCGTTGTTGCCGGTTCCGTTGGTCCGACAGGCGATATCATGTTGCCAGTTGGCACATTGTCCCACGCGGACGCGGTCGAGATGTTCCACGAACAGGCCGAAGGTCTGAAAGAAGGCGGCGCTGATGTGCTGTGGCTGGAAACCATTTCCGCGCCCGAAGAATTCCGCGCCGCTGCCGAGGCTTTCAAACTGGCAGACATGCCGTGGTGTGGCACCATGAGCTTTGACACCGCAGGCCGTACAATGATGGGTCTGACATCGGCTGGTATGGTCGAGCTGGCACAAAGCATCGAAAACCGGCCGCTGGCATTCGGCGCGAACTGCGGCACCGGCGCGTCGGACCTGCTGCGCTCTGTCATGGGCTTTTCCGCGCAGGCGCCTGAACTTCCTATCATTGCCAAGGGCAACGCAGGCATCCCCAAATATGTCGAAGGCCACATCCACTATGACGGCACGCCGGAACTGATGGGCGAATACGCCGTCATGGCGCGTGATGCTGGCGCGACCATCATTGGCGGCTGCTGTGGCACCATGCCGGAACACCTGCGCGCGATGCGCGAGGCGCTGGAAAACACGCCCCGTGGTGACCGCCCGACACTGGAAGAAATCGCGACCAAGATCGGTCCGTTTTCGTCCGATAACGACGGCACCGAAGATGACGGCGGCGCACCGAAGCGCGAACGCAACCGTCGCCGTCGCGGCTAAGGCCCACAGGAATGAACGTCACCGCATCAGAACAAAGACAACTGATCCCCTGCCCTTGGCGGCGGGCGGAACAGGTCTGTTCGCAGCGGTGGCGTTTTGACAGCCAGACCAAGGCGCTTGGTCGCAAGGGCAAAACGCTGGGCGATCAGATCGGCATAGCTGCCCTCGCCGCGCATGCGTTTGCCCCAGGCGGCCTCGTAATCCTTGCCCCCGTGCATGTCGCGCAACAGCCCCATTACGCGGGTGGCGCGGTAGGGATAATTGGTATCCAGCCAGTCCTGCCACAGCGGCGACACCTCAAGCGGAAGGCGCAACATGATGTAGCTGGCAGCGTCGGCACCCGCGTCTTTGGCGGCCTCAAGAATGGCCTCAAGCTCCAGGTCGGTCAGCGCGGGCACAATGGGCGACGCCATGACACGCACGGGAATACCGGCGCGTGTCAAACGGCGTATGGTTTCCAGACGACGTGCGGGCGCAGGGGCGCGCGGCTCCATCTTTCGGGACAGGCGCGGATCCAGCGTGGTGACAGAAATATCAACACGAACAAGGCCTTCTGCCGCCATCTTCGACAAAACATCAATGTCACGCTCAATCAGCGTTCCCTTGGTCACAATACCTACGGGATGATTGAAAGCCTGCAAAATCTTCAGGACATCGCGGGTAATTTCGCGGTCTTTTTCGACAGGCTGGTAGGGATCGGTGTTCGTGCCCATGGCCATTGTGCCGACGCTGTATTTGCGCGCCCGCAACTCGCGCTCCAACACCTGCGCGATCCCCGGTCGGGCAATCAGACGCGTTTCGAAGTCCAGTCCCGGCGACAGGCCCAGATAGGCGTGCGTCGGACGGGCAAAGCAATAGATGCATCCGTGTTCGCAACCGCGATAGACGTTGATGCTGCGATCAAAGGGCAAATCAGGCGACCGCACGTAGTTGATCGCCGTGCGTGGAACCTCGTCCGCAACAGTCGTCCGTTCGACAGAAACGTCTTCTGCAATGTCCCAGCCATCGCTGAAATCAGCCCGCGTAAACCGTTCGAACCGGCCGCTGTCACGGCTGGTCGCGGCCCTGCCTTTAAGGGCATCGGCCGCAATGCTGTTCTGATGGCGCGTCATCGCGACAAATTAGAACAAAAGTGGAACATTCACAATCCCAACCGGTCGCGAAACTGTGGTCAAGAATACGCTTGGTCGCAGTCCGCATCGCAAATGTCGCAAAAAGCCCAGTTCTTTTTACAAAATAGCCACATAGCTGCTTATCAGGCATAAGCGCTGAACCTTTCTGAAAGGACCCAACCCATGTCGGAAGAAGAAGACGAACTGATCCTGTCCGAACTCGACGATGAAGAACTTGTCCCCCAGATGATGGACGACCTGTACGACGGTCTGCGGGACGAGGTTTGCGAAGGTGTGAACATCCTGCTGGAACGCGGATGGGCCCCCTATCGCGTTCTGACCGAAGCTCTCGTCGGCGGCATGACCATCGTTGGTCGTGACTTCCGTGACGGCATCCTGTTCGTTCCCGAAGTTCTGCTGGCTGCGAACGCGATGAAGGGCGGCATGGCCATCCTGAAACCGCTTCTGGCCGAAACCGGTGCAGAAACTGTGGGCCGGATGGTGATCGGCACGGTCAAAGGCGACATCCACGACATCGGTCAGAACCTAGTGACCATGATGATGGAAGGCGCAGGCTTTGAAGTCATGAACATCGGCATCAACAACCCTGTCGAAAACTTTATCGACGCGGCCAAAGAATTTGACGCCGATATCCTTGGTATGTCCGCCCTGCTGACAACCACCATGCCCTACATGAAAACCGTCATCGACGAGATGAAGGAACAGGGCATCCGTGACGACTATATCGTTCTGGTCGGTGGCGCACCGCTGAACGAAGAATTTGGCAAGGCCATTGGCGCAGACGCCTACTGCCGTGACGCAGCTGTTGCTGTTGAAAAAGCCAAAGAAATGGTCGCACGCCGCCATAATCAGCGGGCCTCCGGTTAATCTTTGCCAAAAGCAGCCGATAGTATGGGTAAGAGCGCGAAAGTCCTTTTCTTTCGCGTTCGAACGCCCATATTAAGGCTGTAAGGGAGAGTCGGATGCCTGTCACATCTTTCACACTGTTGATCTTCAGCGTTCTCTGTGCCGCCGCGATTACGGTCTGGGCGTTCAATTCGTTGGGTGCATTCACGGTCCTTCCCGTACTGCTGGTCCTAGGCCTTCTGGCCCGCTGGGGACTGGGCCACGTCCCTCATGACGACACACGTCCCTGACGATTCCACACTTCGTGACGACGGTTTTTCCGCGCTACAGGCGGGGTCTGTCCTATTGATTGCCTGCGGCGCTTTGGCCCGCGAAATCCTTGATGTGAAAGAAAAAAATGGCTGGGATCATCTGGATCTAACCTGCCTGCCTGCCATCCTTCACAACTCACCAGATCAGATTGTGCCAGCGGTGAAGGCTGCGGTCGAAAAGCACCGCGCTTTTTATGACCGTATCTATGTGGTCTACGCCGACTGCGGCACCGGTGGTCTGTTGCAAGCGGCCTGTGATGACATCGGCGTCGAAATGGTGGCTGGCCCCCATTGCTATAGCTTTTTCGAAGGCAACGAGGCCTTTGCCGCGCGGGACGAATTTACAGCATTCTACCTGACAGATTTTCTGGTGCGGCAATTCGATGCGTTCGTCTGGGAGCCTCTTGGCCTAGACCGCCATCCTGAATTGCGGGACATGTATTTCGCTCATTACACCAAGCTGGTCTATCAGGCGCAGATCGACGATCCGGCGCTGACCGCCAAAGCGCAGGACTGTGCCGCGCGGCTCGGGCTGGATTTTGAACGCAGGTTCACCGGCTACGGCGATCTGGAACTGACAATGGCGGATTGGGCTTAAAGCCCGCGTTCGCTCAGCACCTTGGTGACAGGAACCAAGGCCACCTGCCCCGCGCGATCCTGTAGGCCCCACAGCAACAGCGCTGAGATCGTATCGGCCTGCAGGCGACCCATCATGATCACCCCGCCTTCCTGACGTGCTTTGAACGCCGCCTGATCAAGGAACCGACGCTGAACGCGCGGATCCTGGCCGTCACCGTCAAAGTCGCGGAAGACCGAATTGGACGGAACGCCCAGACGTTCAGCCAAGGCCTGCGCCGTGTTCAAACCGTTGGGTTGCAGTACCAACCCATGACCGGACGCACGCAGGTATTCCGCCACTTGATCGGACACGGCGCGCGATGTCTGGAGGCCACCACTCGGCGCTTCCATCACGCCGACAACCTCGGGCAGCGTGACAAGGTTGGCTTCCAGCGTCACTTCTACATCCTGCGGTGTCGCCCCTTCGGGCGCGGACACCAGCGCCATGACTTCAAAGCCTTTCTCGCGGTAGGCCGCCATGCGCTCTTTTGCGTCGGGCGCTGCGGGATCGATCGCAAACGTCACAGGAAAGGGAAATGAATCCAATGCATTGGGCCCAAGCGGCCCCTGCCCGTCATCAATCAACAAAATCGCCATGCGCGGCAGGGTTTCGTCAATTTCCACCTCGGCGGCAAACATTTCGACCGGGACCGAGGCAGGTGCCGAAACCGCCGCATCAGCGGTTTGACCAACGGTTGGCAGACGGCTTGACCGCGCGCTGTCTGTACGATCCAGCAGTGAACCCGCCGGTTTCCCGATCACCGGCCCCGATGGATCAAGCGGCGCGATGGCTGCGATCTCGGGTTCTTCCGCAGGCGCTGCGGGCGGTTCTGTATCAATACTGGGTACGTCAGCTGTCGCGTCAGGTGCTGGCAACTCGGCCGTTTCGTTGGACGCGGGCGCCGCTTCCGTTTCAGGGGCCACAATGTCCGCCGAACCGGCCTCTGGCGCATCCGCCATTTCCGGCGATGTTCCGTCGGTTGCAGGCGTGTTTTCCGGCTCGGCAACAGGCGCTGGCGCAACGTCAGCGGTGACTGCATCGGGTGCCGTAGGTGTCTGTGGGACTGTGGGCGCCTCGGATGGCGCAGGCGCGACATCAGCATTTTCCGTTTCCGACGCGACAACCTGATCAACGTCTTGCTGGACTTCTGGCTCGGCCACGTCGGGCGTCGCAATCGGAGCCGTATCGGGCTGCGGCGCATTCAGCGAAGGATCGACGACCGCCACGTCGGGCATATCGGTTTCCGCAGCAGGCACTGTCGCATCGGCATCGGGTTCCGCGACCGGCACAGCCGGCGCTTCGGTTTCCTGCATCATATCCTGAGGCGGCGTCGCGTTCGGTTCGCCCAGCACCAAGGAAAGCCCCACCGCGCCGGCGACCGATGTCACCAAGCCCGCTCCAATACCTGTTAGGAAACTCCTTGCCATGGAATTCGCCCCTTTACCTGCTCAAATACCCTCGCCCGCGATTTAGACTTCGCAGATCGCATGGATTAGGTCCCGTGCCCTTGACGCGAACCTGTACCTCGCATCATGTATACAGCGACCAAGGCGGGTGCCGCCAGCCCCGTTGATAGAAATCCGGAAAGACAAACACGTTATGCTGCTTCTTATCGATAATTACGACAGCTTTACCTACAATCTGGTTCATTATCTGGGCGAACTGGGCACCGAAGTTGTCGTGAAACGCAACGACGCGATCAATGTTCAAGAAGCCATGGCCATGAACCCAGCGGGTATTCTGCTGTCGCCCGGTCCGTGCGATCCCGATCAGGCAGGTATTTGTCTTGCGCTGACAAAGGCCGCTGCCGAAACCGAAACGCCGTTGATGGGCGTGTGCCTTGGTCATCAGACCATCGGTCAGGCCTTTGGCGGCAAAGTCGTGCAGCATAGCGAAATCGTGCATGGCAAAATGGGAATCATGCATCACACCGGCAAAGGCGTGTTCAAAGGCCTGCCCAGCCCGTTTGAAGCCACGCGTTACCATTCGCTGGTGGTAGAACGTGAATCGCTGCCCGATTGCCTTGAGATCACAGCCGAGCTGGAAGACGGCACCATCATGGGCCTGTCGCACAAGACGCTGCCTATCCACGGTGTTCAGTTCCACCCTGAATCCATCGCCTCCGAGCACGGTCATAAGCTGCTGCAAAACTTCACCGATCTGATGAAGGTGCCGGCATGAGCGACGCAATCAAACCGCTGATCTTTGCCGCCTCGGAAGGCCCGCTGAGCCGGTCGCAAGCCAATCAGGCGTTCGAAATCCTGTTCGAAGGCGAAGCCACGCCTGCCCAAGTTGGCGGTCTTTTGATGGCGATGCGCGCACGCGGTGAATCCGTGTCCGAATACGCCGCAGCCGCCGCGACAATGCGCGCCAAATGCGTTCCGGTCAAAGCCCCCACAAACGCGATGGATATCGTGGGCACTGGCGGCGACGGTCTAGGCACACTGAACATCTCGACCGCGACTGCGTTCGTTGTGGCTGGCGCAGGCGTTCCTGTTGCCAAGCACGGTAACCGCAACCTGTCGTCCAAATCCGGCGCGGCTGATGCCTTGGGTGCTTTGGGCATCGACGTGATGGTCGGGGCCGAGGTCGTAGAACGTGCGATCGCCGAGGCTGGCATCGGTTTCATGATGGCGCCCATGCACCATCCGGCAATGAAACATGTGATGCCGGTTCGTCAGGAACTGGGCTGCAAGACGATCTTCAACATCCTTGGTCCGCTGACCAACCCTGCTGGCGTCAAACGTCAGTTGACCGGTGCCTTTGCACTGGATCTGATCCATCCGATGGCAGAAACGCTGCAGGCGCTGGGGTCCGAGAAGGCATGGCTGGTTCACGGCAGTGACGGCATGGACGAGGTGTCGATCACTGGCACAACGTCAGTCGCCGCGCTGGAAGACGGCGAAATCCACAGCCGCGAAATCCACCCTGAAGACGCCGGTCTTCCGGTGCACCATATGCGCGATATTCTGGGTGGCACACCTGCTGAAAACGGAAAAGCCCTGCGCGCGCTTCTGGAAGGTGAAACAGGTGCCTATCGTGATGCGGTTCTGTTCAACTCTGCCGCAGCGCTGGTCGTGGCAGATGTTGCCGCAGACCTGAAAGCAGGCGTTGAAATCGCCGCAGAAAGCATTGCCAGCGGCAAAGCGTTGAATGCGGCAGAAACATTGGCGCGACTGACGCAGGCGTGATGACAGACCTTCCCAAAGGGTGGGATCACCTGCCCTTTTTCACCACCCATTGGCCGTCGATCCGCGATGCGCTGGCGCTGGAAACCCGCACAATTCTGCCGCCGCAGGATCAGATTTTTGCGGCCCTGAATGCCAATGCGCCTGACGACGTCCGCGTGGTCATTCTGGGACAAGACCCTTATCCCACGCCCGGCCACGCCCATGGGTTTGCGTTTTCTACCGAACCCGATGTGCTGCCTCTGCCCCGATCACTGGGCAACATCTACAAAGAACTGGATGCCGAATTCGGCGCACGTCCCGCCAACGGCGATCTGCGGTTCTGGGCGCGTCAGGGTGTGTTGTTGCTGAACACCGCGCTGACTGTTCCTGCGGGCGAAGCGGGCGCGCATGCGAAACTCGGCTGGAAACATCTGACCGAAGATGTTCTGACCGCGCTTTCTGATAAACCGCGCGCCTTCATCCTATGGGGTGGCCACGCGCAAAAATTCCAACCTTGCATCACAGGCCCCGATCATCTGATCCTGGCCTCGGCCCATCCATCGCCCTTGTCGGCCCGACGCGGCTTTTTCGGCTCTCGCCCCTTTTCGCGGGTGAACGAGTGGCTTAAGGCAGGTGGACAGCCTGAAATCGACTGGACAGGATCATGACTGCGACCATTCTGGAAAAGATCAAAGCCTACAAGCTTGAAGAAATTGCGGCCGCCAAAGCGGCTAAATCCCTGTCCGATGTCGAAGCCGACGCCAAATCAGCAAGCCCCGTACGCCCCTTCGCCAAGGCCCTGCGCAAGGCAGAAGAAACCGGCTACGGCCTGATTTCCGAGGTGAAGAAAGCCTCGCCCTCCAAGGGTTTGATCCGCGCAGACTTCGATCCTGCGAAGCTTGCAAAAGCATATGAAGACGGCGGCGCAACGTGTTTGTCGGTTCTGACAGACACGCCCAGCTTTCAGGGCGCAAAAGAGTTCCTGGTACAAGCACGCGAAGCCACCAACATGCCCGCCCTGCGCAAGGATTTCATGTACGACACCTATCAAGTCGCCGAAGCCCGCGCGCTTGGGGCTGACTGCATCCTGTTGATCATGGCCAGCCTGTCCGACGCCCAAGCCGCCGAGCTTGAGGCCTGCGCGTTTGAATGGGGAATGGACGTTCTGATCGAGGTGCACGACCGCGAAGAACTGGACCGTGCGCTGCTGCTGAAGTCTGAGCTCGTCGGTGTGAACAACCGCAATCTGCACACGTTCGAGACGTCACTGACAACGACCGAAGAGCTGTCCAAGGCCGTACCAAAGGACCGTTTGCTGGTCTCGGAATCCGGTCTATTTACCCCTGACGATCTTGCCCGCATGGCGGCCTGCGGTGCGCGCACCTTCCTGATCGGGGAATCCCTGATGCGGCAAGATGATGTAACCGCGGCCACCCGTGCCCTGCTAGCTGAACCGGTGATGTAATATGGCTGAACTGACCCATTTCGACGCCAAGGGCGATGCCCATATGGTGGATGTCTCGGACAAAGAGCATACCTCGCGGATCGCGACGGCGGAGGGCTGGGTCAAGATGGCGCAAGCCACCTATGACATCATCACCGAAGGCCGCGCCAAGAAAGGCGATGTGATCAGTGTCGCACGTCTGGCTGGCATCATGGGCGCCAAGAAAACGCCCGATCTGATCCCTTTGTGCCACCCGCTGCCCGTCACCAAAGTCGCGGTCGAACTGACACCTGACGCGGAGCTGCCGGGTATTCGCATTACGGCAACCGTCAAGACAACCGGTCAGACCGGTGTCGAGATGGAGGCGCTGACAGCCGTTTCGACAGCGGCGCTGACGGTTTACGACATGGCCAAAGCCGTCGATAAAGCGATGGAAATCGGCGGTGTGCGCGTTACGCTGAAAGACGGCGGTAAATCGGGCCGATACGAAGCAAAATGATCTCCGTTAACCAAGCACTGGATCACCTGTTTTCGCTGTCGCAAACTCTGCCGACAGAAACGGTACCTTTGCTTCAGGCCTATGATCGCGTTTTGCGGACCGACTGCGTGTCCACGCGCAACCAGCCCCCCTTTCCGGCATCCGCCATGGATGGCTATGCCGTTGTTTCCGCCGAAACCGGTGACACGCTGACGGTGATTGGCGAAAGTGCTGCGGGACATGCCTTTGATGGATCGGTAGCCTCTGGTCAGGCTGTGCGCATCTTCACCGGCGCGCCTTTGCCCGAAGGTGCAACGCGGATCGTCATTCAGGAAGATGTGGATCGTGACGGCGACCAGATCACGATCAAGCCTGACGCCGACACAAAATCCTACATCCGTCCCGCGGGCAACGATTTTGCCGAAGGCTTCACTCTGAAGGCCCCGACGCGGATCACGCCAAACGATCTGGCGCTGATGGCCTCGATGAACTGTCCGGAAGTGACCGTGTCCAAGCGCCCGAAAGTGGCGCTGATTTCCACGGGCGATGAATTGGTGATGCCCGGCGAAACGCCCGGCCCGGACCAGATCATCGCGTCCAACACCTTTGGTCTGCACGCGATGCTGACCAAGGGTGGCGCTGATGTTCGTCTGTTGCCAATCGCTCGCGACACGATCAATTCGCTGCAAACTGTGCTTGGCTTCGTCGAAGATGCCGATCTGGTGATCACAATCGGCGGCGCATCTGTAGGCGACCACGATCTGGTGGCACAGGCCGCCGAAGGTTTGGGGCTTGAACGTAGTTTTTATAAAGTTGCCATGCGCCCCGGCAAACCATTGATGGCAGGCCGACTGAACCATGCGATGATGGTTGGCCTTCCCGGTAACCCGGTGTCGGCGATGGTCTGCGGCCGGATTTTCGTTGTGCCTTTGCTGCATGCGATGATGGGCCTGCCCGCTGCACCGGTGGAACGTCAAAAGGGTCTGTTGCTGAACGATATCAGCCAGAACGGCCCACGTGAACACTACATGCGCGCGCATCTGACAGCAGAAGGGCTTCACGTCGCCGATCGTCAGGACAGCGCGTTGTTGAGCGTCCTAAGCGCCTCGAACGCGCTTGCCGTTCGCGCGCCCCACGATCCCGCGCGAAAAGCTGGCGACGTGATCGAGTTCATCACGATCTAACCCAAGGCTTTGCTGACTGTTTCAGTCAGGGCTGACAGCGAAAATGGCTTGGGAAGGAAGGTGACTTTCTCCATGTCCTGGGCTGCGCCCCCGAATGCGTCTTCGGCATACCCTGACACGAACACAACGCTTACATCGGGCCGCATCTCACGTGCTTGGCGCACCCAAGTCGGCCCGTCCATGCCGGGCATGATCACGTCGGACACGAACAGATCAATGTGCAACGTTCCGTCGGCCAGAGTGTTCAGCGCCGCCTCCGCCGACTCTGCCTCGATCACGGTATAGCCACGCAGGCGCAACGCACGCGATGCAAATGCGCGCACGGGCGCTTCGTCCTCGACCAACAGGATGACGCCCTGTCCGGCCTTCGTCGGCATTCGCACAGGCTCTGGCATTTCCGCGACAGGGCTGATGGCCGGCCCCGAATGGACAGGAAACAGAATCTGGAACGTCGTGCCCATGCCCATTTCACTGTTCACAAAGATGTAGCCGCCAGACTGTTTGACGATCCCATAGACCGTCGACAGGCCCAGCCCCGTGCCCTCGCCAGTGCGTTTCGTGGTGTAAAAGGGTTCAAAGATCTTTTGTTGCAGGTCTTCGGGGATGCCCTCGCCTTCATCAATGACCTGCACCAAGACGTATTCCCCCGGAGGCACGCTCGCGCGATTGCGCACCAGTGGTTCGTCCAGCACGGTTTTCTCGGTCTCGATAACGATCTTGCCACCATTCGCCATCGCGTCGCGGGCGTTCACGACAAGGTTCATGAGCACCTGTTCGATCTGGCGACGGTCTGCGCGGATGGGGGGCAACAGCGGGTCATGCTTCAATTGCAGTGACACCGTTTCCCCAACCAGCCGGTTCAGAAGGTGTGTCAGATCAGACAGGGTATCCCGAAGGTCCAGAACCTCGGGGCGTAGCGTTTGTTTGCGCGAAAACGCCAGAAGCTGCTCGACCAAACCGGCGGCGCGGTTGGCGTTCTGGTGGATTTGCACAAGATCCGGATAATCTGGCCCACCTTTGTCATGACGCAACAACATCAGATCGCAATGCCCTGATATTGCAGTCAAAAGGTTGTTAAAGTCGTGCGCAACGCCACCCGCCAACTGACCAATCGCCTGCATTTTCTGACTTTGCACGAATTGTCGCTCAAGGGTCTTCAATTCTGTCGCGTCATTCAGAAGAGCGATCAGTTTTTCCGTACCCTGATCTTCGATCCGGCTAAGATATACCTGAACAAAGACTTCGCGATCATCCCGAGACACCCGCAAAAACTCGGATTTGTTCAATCCCCGGCCCGCGTAGGCATCCGAAATCCAGTCGGGGATCGACCGCCCGAGACCTTCGAAATAAGCGGCCAGCGGGCCACCCTGAACGTCGCTTTGGTTCAGAAGTTTGCGGGCGCGACTGTTGGCCATTGTGATGATCCCTTCGCGCGAGATCGTCAAAAGGCCGATGGGCAAGCTGTCGCAATCGACCTGCGACATGCAATCGCTGACCTTATGCTCCACCAAGATAAATTCGGTTCGCCCCACGGCGCGGGCAACGCATTTGGTGATAAAGGTCTGCTTCCGCCCATTCTTCGTCACCAGTTCAATAATCTGGCCGTCGCGGAATGCATTGACCGGTGCGATCTGATCCAGCCGATGCACGCGCATCCCGAAAAGTGCGCGCGCTTGGGTGTTCATGGATAAAATGACACCGTGGCGCCCCACCGAAATACTGGGCAAAAACGCGCCACCAGAGCCTGCTTCGCTGCGCTGGATTTGCCACAACAGATACCTGCGCCCGATTTTGCGCACATGGATTTTAAGCTGTCCGCCGTCCGTCAGAAACTCCTGCGACGCAGCGCCATTTCCCTTAACGTCCTGAAGAAGTTGCGCAATTGCAGGCAGTGGTTCAATCAGATCATCATCCAAAGCCTGTGCAATCGGTGCATCCAAACAATCGCCGAATTCATCCTGCACAACCTTGTTCTGAAAAACGACAAAGGCGTTTCTGTCCGTCAACAGAACCGGCGATGCGCTTAGTTCCGCCGCGGTTTTGGCCGCCAGAAAGATGCCGCGCTGAAACATCCCCTGCACAGCGGCATAAAACGCAAAACAGATAAGGCAGGTGAAGGCCGCGCCGCCAATCGACAAAAGTAAGCCGTCAATTTGCGGGGCGACGACGCTGCCACCGATAGCCAGAACACCGGACAAAAACAGAAGAAGATAAACGCCGCGCAGCTGGGAACTTTCGATATTCTTTGCTGTCGATTTCATCATGTCGTTCAGGCCCACGTCCAGTTCAGTCGAGGCAAATGAACTTCCACCCCAAGATAGAGACCACGTTAGGCTCTATTTTGGCGATATCAACTTATAGTTGCTAATGATCTATTAATCTCTGGTAAGGATTGTTAGGAAAAAACCATCGCCTTCAGCATCAGGCAAATAGAATTCCGACGTCACAACATGCCACTGCGGGTTGTCCGCCAGAAAACGGTCAATTTGCTTGGAATTTTCGTCACCCAGAATGGAGCAGGTGGCGTAGGCCAGTAAGCCGCCCGCTGACACCATTTCGGATGCAATGAGCAGGATTTCGGCCTGCGTCCCGACAAGGTCCTGCAGATCGTCTGGGCTGAAACGCCATTTGGCTTCTGGCGCTCGACGCCAAGTGCCACTGCCGGAACAGGGCACATCGCAAAAGACCAGATCAAACCGGCCTTCAGGTTTGTTCGCAATTTTGACAGTGGCTCCAGCGCGGGACGCACGGGCCGGAATGTCTTTCATTCGTTGAGGAAAGGCGTCATGCGCGATTATTCGCGCGTCCGGAAAGCGGGCCGCCAGAGCCAGCGATTTGCCGCCCCCGCCTGCACAATAATCCAATATGTTTTGCGGCTGACGATCTGGCAACGCATCGACAATGGCCTGACTGGACGCATCCTGAAGCTCGACAAGACCCGACTGATAGGCATCGCTCTGGGCAACCTTGCGCTGGCCCTCTTCCACAGTCAGAGCCGTTGCGCTTTTGGGGTTGGCACGTGTGGCAATGCCCTCGGACAACAGGCGGGTTTGCGCTGTGGCAACGTCACCTTTCAGCGTGTTGACCCGCAACGTCACAGGCGCGCGGTCGCGAAGAACCTGCGCAGCATCAGCGGCACGATCCCCAAGGTCAGACTTGAATTTTTCCCAGACCCAATCGGGCAAATCCATTGCCGCAGCATCGGACGGTTGCGTACCGCCCTCCAGTTCTTCAGCGCGCAAGGGATCGGGCGCAAAGCGGTTGCCCGTGAAAACAGTATCCAGTGCCACGCCGTCCTGACGCAGCAAGCCGATCATGCGGCCCCTGCCCGTTTCAGCCCCGCCCAGCGCGGCGGTGCTGCGCCATTTGCGCAAGGCGCTGAACACCAGATCACGGATCGCAGCGCGGTCCTTTGATCCGGCATAACGGGACCGGCGCGACCAGTTGGTCAGCGCCCGTTCCGCCGGATCGCCATCATTGATCTGATCGAGAATATCGATGGCCGCCTGAACGCGTGCTTCGGGTGTCACGACGGCCTCCGATCTTGCCAGTTAAACGGGCTTAGCCCACGCGGTAGTTGGGGCTTTCACGTGTGATCTGAACGTCATGCACGTGGCTTTCACGCAGACCTGCGCCCGTGATTTTCACGAACTGGCAGTTCTGACGCATCTCGTCCACGGTTGCACAGCCGGTATAGCCCATCGCCGCGCGCAGACCGCCCACCAATTGGTGGATCACCGCACCGGCAGAGCCTTTGTACGGCACCTGACCTTCGATCCCTTCGGGTACCAGTTTGTCGCTGGCGGCATCCTTCTGGAAGTAACGGTCGGCAGAGCCACGCGCCATAGCGCCAAGGCTGCCCATACCACGGTAGGCTTTGAACGAACGGCCCTGATACAGGATCACTTCGCCCGGACTTTCGTCAGTACCGGCAATCATCGAGCCAACCATCGCGCAAGACGCGCCAGCGGCGATTGCCTTGGCAAAGTCGCCCGAGAACTTGATACCACCGTCAGCAATCACAGGCACATCACCTGCCGCCTTGGCACAATCCATAATCGCGGTCAGCTGGGGCACACCCACACCGGCAACCATACGTGTTGTACAGATCGAACCGGGGCCGATACCCACCTTAACGGCGTCCGCACCCGCATCAATCAGCGCCTTGGTCGCTTCAGCGGTCGCCACGTTGCCGGCAATCACCTGAACTTCGTTCGACAGCGCCTTGGCGCGTTTCACCGCTTCGATAACACCAGCCGAGTGGCCATGCGCCGTATCGACAACAACGATATCGACACCGGCGTCGATCAGCGCCGATGTGCGTTCAAAACCGCTGTCGCCTACAGACGAGGCCGCCGCAACACGCAAACGACCGAGAGAGTCCTTACACGCAGTCGGGTTCAGAACGGCCTGTTCTGTATCTTTCAGCGTCAGCAGGCCAGTCAGCTTACCATCCTTGTCCGTCACCAACAGCTTTTCGATCCGGCGGGCCTTCATCAGGCTGATGGCTTCCTGACGGTCCGCAGGCTCAACCAGAACAGCCAGATCATTGGTGGTCATCATCACCTTAACCGGCGTGTCATCACGCTCGGCAAAACGCATGTCGCGGTTTGTGACGATACCGACGATGCGGTGGTTGTCATCAACAACGGGGAAGCCGGTGAACCCGTAACGATCCCGCAGCGCCTTGGCGTCTGCGAGTGTCTGGTCCGCCTTCAGGGTCACAGGGTTATAGACGATCCCGCTTTCAAAGCGTTTCACACGGCGAACTTCGCGTGCCTGCTCTTCTACGTTCAGGTTCTTGTGGACCACCCCGATCCCACCAGCCTGCGCCATGGTGATCGCCATGCGGCTTTCCGTGACGGTATCCATCGCTGAACTCAGCAGTGGGATGTTCATGGTGATGCTACGGGTCACGCGTGTGCGTGTATCTGCTGTCGACGGAAGAACCGAAGAAGCAGCCGGAACAAGAAGTACGTCGTCGAAGGTAAGTGCCTCGCGAATCTCCATAGGTGGACCTTTCCGTGGGAGTCTTCGTTTGACGCGTCCCTATTACATGCAAAGACCGGAAAGGAAAGACAGCAAGCGTGATTTTCATCGTTGTTTCACAAATTCCGACGGTTTGATCCAAACGGATGCGTCACAGGCTTGCCAAATCGCTGATACGTGACAAAGCTTTGCCCATGACACACGGATATGACAGCGGTCGCTTGAACCTGCCCTTCACGGGCATCTGCACCTTTGCAAAGAAACCCTACGTCGAAGACTGGGGCAGTCTGGATGCCGATGCCGCCATCCTTGGCGCGCCATTTGACGCGGGAACGCAATGGCGCTCGGGCGCACGGTTCGGCCCGCGCAGCGTGCGCGAGGCATCGACGCTGTTTTCGTTCGGCCATGACGGGGCTTACGACCACGAAGATGACGCCACCTATCTGGGATCAGATGTGACCATCGTGGATATGGGGGATGCGGACATCATCCATACCGACACCATCCGCAGTCATGCCAATATCGAAAAGGGCGTGCGCGCTGCGCTGGATGCAGGTGCCCTGCCCGTTGTGATCGGCGGGGACCATTCGGTGAATATTCCCTGTATCGAGGCATTCGAGGGTCAGGACCCATTTTACATCCTGCAAATCGATGCGCATCTGGATTTCGTCGATGTGCGCCACGGTGTGACCCGCGGTCATGGCAACCCGATGCGACGGGCTGCGGAAAAGGGGTATGTCACCGGTCTGACGCAGGTCGGCATCCGCAACGTTAGTTCCACGGCGCGCGAAGGGTACGAGGCCGCGCGCTCCATGGGGTCCGATATCATCTCGGTCCGGCAGGCGCGGGACATAGGCGTTCAGGCGCTGGCCAAACGCATTCCTATGGGCGAACGCCTTTACGTCACCATCGACATTGACGCCTTCTGCCCCTCAATCGCTCCAGGCACCGGAACACCCAGCCATGGTGGGTTTCTTTACTACGAAGTGCTCGAGCTGCTGCAGGCCGTTGCCAACCAGAATGAAATCGTCGGCATCGATCTGGTCGAGGTCGCGCCGGATTATGACCCCACCGGCAGTACATCTATCCTTGCCGCACAACTATTGATGAACTTTCTGGGCTTCATTTTCCACGCGCGAAAGATGTCCTGAACCCGCTTCCAGTCGGAAGTGACGCAATTTGCCTAATCCGGTCGCAATCGGGGTTCCTTCCTGTGGGAAGACGCCTATGTTGCTCGGCAAATTAGTGCACTGAAAGACCGACGACATGACCAAAGACCCGCTTGTTGTGTTTACGCCATCCGGAAAACGCGGACGTTTTCCCAAAGGAACCCGCGTGCTGGCCGCTGCGCGGTCGCTGGGCGTTGATCTGGATTCTGTGTGCGGCGGACGTGGGATCTGTTCGAAATGCCAGATCACGCCGTCTTATGGCGATTTCCCCAAACACGGCGTGACTGTCGCCAAAGACGCACTGTCGGAATGGAACGCCGTTGAACAGCGCTATGACGAAAAGCGCGGGTTGAAACCGGGGCGTCGTCTGGGTTGTCAGGCGACCGTGCAAAGCGACATCGTCATCGACGTGCCGCCAGAAAGTCAGGTGCACAAACAGGTCGTGCGCAAAGCGGCCTCGACCCGTCAGATCGAAATGGCTCCTGCCACGCGGCTTTATTATATCGAGGTCGAAGAACCCGATATGCACGTGCCCACAGGTGATCTTGAAAGGATCGAACGGGCGCTGGAAACCGGCTGGGGCATCACCAACGTCAAGATGAACCTGTCGGTGCTGTCCAAAATCCAGCGCATCCTGCGCAAAGCGGATTGGAAGATCACTGTCGCCGTGCACAAGCCGCACAACAGCGATCAATCCACCATCATCACCGCCTTCCCCGGTCTGCACGAAAGCGGGCTGTTCGGTTTGGCGATTGATTTGGGATCGACCACCGTTGCCGCCCATCTGACCGATCTGGCGACCGGAGAAGTGATGGCAAGCTCCGGCATCATGAACCCGCAGATCCGCTTCGGTGAAGACCTAATGAGCCGCGTGTCCTATTCCATGATGAACGAAGGCGGCGACAAGGAAATGACGACCGCTGTGCGCGAGGCCATCGATACGCTGGCCCGTGAATTGGCAGATGAAGCCAAGATCGACATCGGTCAGATAATGGAAACGGTCTTTGTTTGTAACCCAGTCATGCACCACCTGCTGCTGGGCATTGATCCTGTTGAACTGGGTCAGGCCCCCTTTGCACTGGCGACGTCTGACAGCGTTTCGATCAACGCGCAGGAACTGGGCCTCACCGCCTTGCTGCCGAGCGCGCAAATCTATGTGCTGCCCTGCATTGCAGGCCACGTGGGCGCGGATGCGGCAGCGGTTGCGCTGTCGGAAGAGCCCGACAAATCAGAGGACCTGGTGTTAATGGTCGATGTGGGCACCAACGCGGAAATCCTGCTGGGCAACACGACGCGCGTTCTTGCATGCTCGTCCCCCACCGGCCCCGCCTTTGAAGGCGCACAGATTTCGTCCGGCCAGCGCGCGGCCCCCGGCGCGATTGAGGCCATTGCGATTGACCCAGTCACCAAAGAACCACGTTTCCGCGTGATCGGATGCAATTTGTGGTCGGATCATGAAGGTTTTGCCGAGGCGACCGCCACAACGGGCATCACCGGCATTTGCGGGTCTGGCATCATCGAAGCGGTGGCCGAAATGCGCATGGCCGGTTTGATGGACGCCTCCGGCCTTATCGGATCGGCAGAGCAAACCGGCACGCCACGGTGCCTTCCAGATGGCCGCACCCACGAATACCTGATCTTTGACGGCACCGCCGAAGGTGGACCGCGTATCACGGTGACCCAAGGCGACGTGCGCGCCATCCAGTTGGCAAAGTCTGCTCTTTACGCTGGCGCGCGTTTGTTGATGGACGAGATGGAAGTCGAAACTGTGGACCGCGTCGTTCTGGCTGGGGCCTTTGGCGCACACATATCGCCCAAGCACGCGATGGTGCTGGGCATGATCCCCGATGTGTCGCTTGATAAAGTCACATCGGCAGGCAACGCTGCGGGCACAGGTGCGCGCATCGCCCTTTGTAACGTCGATGCCCGTGCGCGGATCGAAAAGCTGGTACGCGAAATCACCAAAGTGGAAACGGCGATCGAGCCGAAATTCCAGGAACATTTCGTTGCCGCCAACGCGATCCCGCACAAAACCGCGCCCTACCCTGAACTCCAGAAAGTCGTGACACTGCCGGACGTCGGCTTTGGCGCAAGCAACAGTGGCGAGGGCGGCAATCGCAGACGGCGCCGCCGCGGATAACAGAAAAAGCCCCGATTCCAGTCAGAAACACTGCCAGATTCGGGGCTTTTCTTTGGAAAATTTCACGCGACTCGACAGAATGCGCAATTTTCAGAAAGAAAATGCACCCTTGAGGTAACTTTTCTTCACCAAATGCGGTTGACGCCCCTATCCCACCGACATAATGTCCCCCGCGTAATAGGAGCCCCCAAAATGATGACCAGCATTGTACTAGTCGTGGGAAAATGGCGCATGGGCCGGTAACGGACACCATAACGGTACCCCATGCGCCCTCGAGAAATCGGGGGCTTTTTTATTGCGCAGATGTAACGCCGTAGACGGAGCAAGATAATGACCAAGGCGATGACCGGAGCGAAAATGGTAGTTCAAGCACTGAAGGATCAGGGCGTGGACACAGTGTTCGGCTACCCCGGTGGCGCGGTGCTACCGATTTACGATGAGATTTTTCAGCAATCCGACATTCAGCACATCCTTGTGCGTCACGAACAGGCCGCCGTTCACGCAGCCGAGGGCTATGCCCGTTCCACCGGCAAACCCGGTGTTGTTCTGGTCACCTCCGGCCCCGGCGCGACAAACGCCGTCACCGGCCTGACCGACGCGCTGATGGACTCGATCCCTCTGGTTGTTCTGACGGGTCAGGTTCCGACGTTCATGATCGGCTCTGACGCGTTCCAAGAGGCCGACACTGTTGGCATCACCCGCCCCTGCACCAAGCATAACTGGCTGGTGAAGGAAACCGACGTACTGGCGGAAACCATCCACGAGGCCTTTCACGTGGCCACATCCGGCCGCCCCGGCCCTGTTCTGATCGACATCCCCAAAGACGTTCAGTTCGCCAGCGGCAAATACACAACCAAGCAGCAGACCCGCACAAGCCATTACGAGCCGAAGGTCAAAGGTGACATGGAAATGATCACCAAGCTGGTTGAAGCGCTGGAAGGTGCCGAACGCCCTGTGTTCTACACCGGTGGCGGCGTTATCAACTCTGGCCCCGCAGCCAGCCAGCTTCTGCGCGAACTGGTTGACGCGACAGGCATTCCGATCACCTCGACCCTGATGGGTCTGGGCAGCTACCCCGCATCTGGCCGTAACTGGCTGGGTATGCTGGGCATGCACGGCCTGTACGAGGCGAACCTTGCGATGCACGGCTGTGATCTGATGATCAACGTCGGCGCGCGTTTCGATGACCGGATCACCGGCCGCATCGACGCGTTCTCGCCCCGTTCGAAAAAGGCGCACATCGATATCGATCCGTCCTCGATCAACAAGGTCATCCACGTAGATATGCCGATCATCGGCGATGTTGCCCATGTTCTGGAAGACGTCCTGAAGGTTTGGAAGGCCCGTGGCCGCAAGGTCAACAAAGAGGGTCTGCAACGCTGGTGGGCACAGATCGAAGAGTGGAAAAAGGTCGACTGCCTGAAGTTCGAACAGAAAGAAGGCAACATCCGCCCGCAGCACGCGCTTGCGCGTCTGGAAGAACTGACCAAAGGCCGCGACCGCTATATCGCGACCGAGGTTGGCCAGCACCAGATGTGGGCTGCACAGTACCTTGGCTTTGAAGATCCCAACCGCTGGATGACTTCCGGTGGTCTGGGCACCATGGGCTATGGCTTCCCTGCCACCATCGGCATTCAGGTTGCCCACCCCGAGTCACTGGTTATCAACGTGGCCGGTGAAGCATCGTGGCTGATGAACATGCAGGAAATGGGCACTGCGATCCAGTATCGCCTGCCGGTGAAACAGTTCATCCTGAACAACGAACGTCTGGGCATGGTGCGCCAGTGGCAGCAGTTGCTGCACGGTGAACGCTATTCGCATTCGTGGTCGGAAGCGCTGCCTGATTTCGTGAAGCTGGCAGAAGCCTTTGGTGCAAAAGGCATCCATTGTGATGACGTGAAGGATCTGGATGACGCGATCATGGAAATGATCAACTACGATGGTCCGGTTATCTTCGACTGCCTTGTTGAAAAGCACGAAAACTGCTTCCCGATGATCCCGTCGGGCGAGCCGCACAACAAAATGCTGCTGGGCGACGCCGCGGCCACTGACGCCATCAAGGGCAAAGGCGCGGTGCTGGTTTAACACCGGCACCCTGCCCCGCCTTGGCCTGAAAGATAGAATACGGAAACCGCAAATGTCCCCACTAAACATCAAAAAAGGCTCGACCAAACATTCGGCCTATAACCTACGATCCACGTTTGACGAAAACCTAGAGACGCATACGCTTGCCATTATCGTTGATAACGAACCAGGCGTTTTGGCTCGCGTTATCGGTTTGTTTTCCGGTCGTGGGTATAACATCGACAGCTTGACCGTGGCCGAAATCGACCACCAAGGTCATCATTCGCGGATCACCATCGTTACAACAGGCACACCGCAAATCATCGAGCAGATCAAAGCACAGCTGGGCCGGATCGTTCCGGTTCACGACGTACACGACCTGACCGTCGAAGGCGGTTCTGTCGAGCGTGAACTGGCGCTGCTGAAAGTCGCTGGCACAGGCGAAAAACGCGTTGAAGCGCTGCGTCTGGCCGACATCTTCCGTGCGCAAGTAGTTGATAGCACGTTGGAAAGCTTTGTTTTCCAGATCACCGGCACGCCTGAAAAGGTAGATGCCTTTGCAGACCTGATGCGCCCGCTTGGCCTGTCCGAGATCGCGCGCACCGGTGTCGCGGCACTTGCCCGCGGCGAATAAGCCTAACCACAAGATCTAAAGCGGCCACCTTTGACAAAAAGGTGGCCGCTTTTGTTTCTGCTGTTCTGAGTACCTCTACAAAAGCCAAGAGCGCCGGAAAGGACGCTCTTGTTTGAATTGGTGATCAGCTGCCTACGCTGGAATAAGCTCTCTCTCGGGCCGCGCCTTTGTCGGGAAGGTCACGATATTGTCCGTCCTGCGCTTTGACCTTACGCGGCTAGGTTCAACCTGATTGACGTTCTCTGTGCTCAGGCTGGATGCGAGGTTGGAATGCGACCCGCTTTCGACACGCTGGGGATTATCAACCATGCGCAGGCTCTGCTCTAATCGCAGATCAAATTGGATCAGATCGCCCGGATCCAACGTGACGCCATCAAGCGCGCTGGCACAATCTTTGGTATAGTAGGCAAGATCACCTTGATCTTCACACCATATGATCGCTTTACGCTGATCCGCATTGGACCAAATAACAACACCATACATATTTCTAGCGACCATGAGCGACCCCTCTCTCATTTATCGGATTTAGACCAGCTTCGGGGAACATTTCCGAACGATCCATCCACAACCTGCGAACGAACTCTTGCTTTTTGTGTCTACGCAATACAGATTAAGACGCGAATGAGTGTCACCCCTGACGCCAAATAGCGCCAAATCGGGACTTGCATGTAAAACATGCGCAAAATCTAGGACTTACACGGTTAATCAGTACGTATGACGGACCAGTTACCAAACGCTAAAGCGGCGTCACTTACGCCATCCGAACTCCGCGAGGTTTTTGGGTCAAATCTTAGGAAATTATCCCAAGCATCTGTTTCGATATCACAACTTTGCCGCGATTTAGGAATCAACAGGACCCAGTTTAATCGCTACCTGTCCGGTGAAAGTTTCCCGCGGCCAGACGTGCTGCACCGCATCTGTGACTTCTTCGGCGTCGACGCCCGCATCCTACTGGAACCTGTAGAAACCCTTGCTACAGGCAAACAAGCATCCACGCTTTTCGGCCACGAAGAACTGGCCAGCTTTCTGGGCAACACGGCCCTGCAGCCCGACGAACACACCTTTCCATCGGGCTTTTACCGCTTTTCGCGGCCTAGCTTTATGGAAGAAGGACGTTTCTTTCAGGGCCTCGTGTCAGTCTACCGTCGTGATGGCCTGACCTTCATGCGTGGGCATGAAGCGAAAGACGCGATGCGCCAACAGGGCCTGCCTTGTGATCCGAAAACACGCGAATTCCGCGGATTTGTGATGCAACAGATGGGTGGCATCGCAACGCTGATCAGCCGGAAAAACACGCAAACCACAAGCTTCAACTTTCTTGCGCGCATTCCGGCGTTCGAAAGCAACTACTGGCTGGGATTTACCGTGCGTACCGTGCCCGAAGGTGAAGCAGGCCGCCGCGTCGCGCGTCAGGTCTATCAGTACCTGGGTCGTGAAACCGGCCCGGTGCTTGAGGCAGCACGCGCATCCGGCATTTGCAATGTCGAAGACCTACCGCCATTCCACCGTGCCCAGCTAAGGCTGAGCACGCCGTTTACCTGATACGTAGTTTTATTCCGCCTGCGCGTCGGCGCGGCTCTTGCCAGACACTTTCATGGCAAGGGTCGCGGCCATGAATTTATCCAGATCGCCATCCAGAACGCCCTTGGTATCCGATGTCTCAACCTGCGTCCGCAGGTCTTTGACCATCTGATAGGGCTGAAGAACGTAAGAACGGATCTGGTTGCCCCACCCTGCATCACCCTTGTTTTCGTGGGCTTCGTTGATGGCCGCATTCCGTTTGTCCAGTTCCAACTGATACAGACGCGATTTCAGGGCTTTCATCGCGATGTCGCGGTTCTGGTGCTGCGATTTCTCGGACGACGTCACAACAATCCCTGTGGGCGCGTGTGTGATCCGCACAGCCGAGTCTGTTGTGTTGACGTGCTGACCACCGGCACCGGACGAACGGTACGTATCGATGCGGATATCGGCAGGGTTCACTTCGATCTCGATGTTGTCGTCGACAACCGGATACACCCAGACAGAGCTAAAGGACGTGTGCCGCTTGGCCGCCGAGTCGTAAGGCGAGATACGCACCAGACGGTGCACACCGGATTCAGACTTCAGCCAACCATAAGCGTTGGGACCCGAAATCTTGTAAGCTGCCGACTTGATGCCCGCCTCTTCGCCCGCGCTTTCGGACTGCAGCTCAACCGTGTAGCCCTTCTTCTCGGCCCAGCGAACATACATCCGCGCCAGCATGCTGGCCCAGTCGCAGCTTTCTGTGCCGCCCGCGCCTGCGTTGATCTCAAGGAAGGTATCGTTGCCGTCCGCTTCGCCATCCAGCAGTGCTTCCAGCTCTTTGGTGGCGGCAGTTTCCGCCAAAGCCTTTAGCGCTGCTTCGGCTTCGGCCACGACTTCATCATCTTCTTCCATCTCGCCTAGTTCGATCAGCTCGATGTTATCGGACAGTTCCTGCTTGATCGTGTCATAGGTTTCGATCGCATCGACCAGCATCTGTCGTTCGCGCATGAGTTTCTGCGCGGCATCAGGATCGTTCCAAAGATCAGGGTCCTCGGTGCGCGCGTTGAACTCCTCAAGACGGTACGGAGCCGTTTCAAGGTTCAGACGCTGACCAAGAAGGTCCAGCGATTTCTGGATTTTTTCGACAGTATTTTGGGCGTCGGCACGCATGCTCGGACCTTCGGTATTTTTATGGGTTCGCGAGGTGATAGCCCAGTCTCACCTCGCGGACAAGATCAGTAGAGCCCGCCCGAGCTAAGCGACCCGAAACTTGCCTTTGGCCCGACGATGGCTTTCTTGCCGGTTGAGGTCGTGACTTCCCGCGTTGATCCGGTTGGGGAGATCAGATCAAAACCGGATCCCATCGCCCAACCACCGTCAAACTGGATGCCAAAAATCGGCTCTTCGCCCTCGCGGAAACACTCGGCTACTACGTTCTCTCCCGATGCGTCGTCAGACAGACGGGCACCGGTGAAACGGTCGATTTTGATGAACTGACACTCGGTCGGAACCTTGAATGCGCCGCCACCGTACTTTTTGACGGCTTCCAGCATGAACTGCTGGAACACGGGGCCGCACATGCCACCACCGGAAGCACCCCGGCCCATAGGCTGCGGTTGGTCGTAACCAATGTAGCAACCCGCCACGATGTTCGAAGTAAAGCCTACAAACCAAACGTCTTTCGCATCGTTTGTCGTACCGGTTTTACCAGCCGTAGGTACCGGAAGATTGACTGTGCGCGACGCGGTGCCGCGATCAACCACACCCTTCATCATAGATGTCAGCTGATAGGCCGTAACCGCATTCATAATCCGTTCACGATCCGATGTGATCCGCGGCGAACGCCCTGCGGGAATATTGCGGTCAAAGCAATCGACGCAGGTGCGGTTGTCATGGCGATACACGGTTTCGCCATAGCGGTCCTGAACGCGGTCAACCAGCGTGGGCTCTACGCGCTCACCACCGTTGGCGAACATCGCATAGGCCGCGACCATCTGGTACAGCGTTGTCTCTTCAGAGCCGAGCGCGTTGGCCAAAACGCGGCTCATGTTGTCGTAGACGCCAAAGCGTTCCGCATAACGGCCCACAACGTCCATCCCGACCTCTTGCGCCAGACGGATCGTCATAAGGTTCCGGGACCGTTCAATACCGGTTCGCAGTGGAGTCGGGCCATAGAATTCGTTCGACGCGTTCTTGGGACGCCAGACGCCTTGGGGCGTGTTGATTTCAATCGGCGCGTCAACAATGATGGTGGCGGGGGAATATCCGCTATCCAATGCGGCTGCATAAACAAACGGTTTGAACGACGAACCTGGCTGTCGTTTGGCCTGCGTGGCGCGGTTGAACACAGAATGCTGGTAGGAAAAACCGCCCTGCATCGCGATCACGCGGCCAGTATTGACGTCCATAGCCATAAACGCGCCTTGCACGCGCGGCACCTGACGCAGTGTCCAGCGGATAAAGCTGCCGTCTGCGTCCGCAGTCATTTCACGCACCAGCACAACATCGCCGACCTCAAGCAGATCGCCCGCGACCTGCGCTTTGCGGCCCAGCGATCCGTCCTTGTTCAACTTGCGCGCCCATTGCACGTCTTTCGCGGGGATCCAGTGTCCGTCAGCATCCTCTTCGACACCTTCAATACCAATACGCGCGTCGTTGCTGCCCACTTCAAGAACAACAGCCGGATGCCAGACATGTTCACGTACGACATCACGTGCGACGCTGATCTTGGACAGGGCTGCACGCCAATCGGCTTCGGATCCCAATTGGTCCGCAGGAATGGTTTTGCCGGTTCCGCGCCATACGCCCAAGCTGCGGTCATAGTTTTCCAACGCGACACGCAAGGCATCCGCGGCCTCGGCCTGCATATCAGGCTCGATTGTCGCCCGAACCGAGAAACCACCTGAAAAGAATTCGCCTTCGCCGAAGTCACGGCTCAGCTGACGGCGGATTTCGTCGGTGAAATAATCACGCGGAGGAAGCTGTTTCTGGAAGGGCTCGAAGTCGCCATTCTGAACGGACCGAAGCGGCAGAGCCACTTCCTGTTCATATGTCGCTTGATCAATGTAGCCGTTTTCGTACATCTCTTTCAGCACGAAGTTCCGGCGATCTGTCACGCGCTCTTTGTTACGTACCGGATGATAATCCGACGGCGCTTTGGGAAGCGACGCAAGGAATGCAGCCTCATGCGGGGCCAGTTCCGCCAGTGACTTGTTGAAATACGTCTGCGCCGCAGCCGTCACACCGTAAGAGTTCTGGCCCAGAAAAATCTCGTTCAGATACAGCTCAAGGATTTTCTCCTTGCTCAGCGTCTGCTCCAGTCGCGCCGCGAGCAGAATTTCCTTGATCTTGCGCTCGGCCCTACGCTCACCGCCTAGCAGGAAGTTTTTCATGACCTGTTGCGTGATGGTCGACGCACCGCGTACGTTCCGGCCACCGGACCGGACCGCTTCGATGGCCGCGGCGGCGATACCGCGGGGGTCATAGCCCTGGTGCTGGTAAAAGTTTTTGTCTTCCGCAGAAATAAACGCCTGTTTGACCAGATCGGGGATTTCATCGGCGGGCGTGAACAGACGGCGTTCCTGCGCGAATTCGTCGATGATACGCCCTTCGCCCGAATAAATCCGGCTGATGGTCGGCGGCGTGTATTGGGCAAGGCTTTCATGGCTGGGAAGATCGCGGCCATACATCCAGAAAACAGCGCCAATCGTCAGCGCCATCATGCCAATTCCCAGCGTCAGAACACTGAAAATCCCGCCAAAGAAGGACATAATAAATCGGATCATTCAGCCATTCCCAGTACCGTTTGACGTCTCACTATACCCGCGAACCCGCTGGGTCAAAACACAACCATTTGCGCAGACGCGAAGAACCGCCAATTATTGCCGCCTCAGGTCGGACAGGGCCATATCCTCGACCACCCAATCCTGCAATCCATCCCGAATGCCGGCCGCCATATCGGCCCGCCAAGCGGGATTGGTCAGGTTGTCCAAATCCTGTTGTGTGGACAGGAAGCCAACCTCGATCAAAGCCGAAGGGATATCGGCTGCTTTCAATACCGAAAACCCCGCGCGCCGCAAGGGCCGCTTATGGATGTTGCCGGTGGCGTCCAGAATACCAGAGACCAGCGCATTTCCCAACGCCAGACTGCGCGGCGCATTTTCGACGCGGGCCAGATCGATCAGAACATCGGTTACCCGGTCGTCCGAGCCAGTCAGGTCAACCCCTGCCAAAATATCCCCGCGGTCATGGCGCTCTGCCAAGGCCTCGGATGCCGCATCTGTGGCGTCTTCTGACAGGATATAAACCGTCGCACCTCGTGCTTGGCCCGCGTCCAACGCGTCCGCATGCAGCGACAGGAACACATCTGCGCGCGCCCTTTGCGCAGCGGCGACACGACCCTCTAGCGATACAAACACATCCGCTTCACGCGACAGGAAAACCTCGAAATTACCGGCTCTTAAAAGGGTCTCCTGAAGTTCCAGTGCGAAGGCTAGCATCAGATCAGCCTCATCGACACCGCCCGCTTCGGCGCCTGGATCAATCCCGCCATGGCCGGGGTCCAGCATGACACGCAAGGGCCGGTTGGTCAGCGGTTCGTTCGGCACCACGTCAATCGCTGCAGGTGCGGGCAAATCCCAACGGGGATCATGCGGCGCGCCACTTGCTGCAACAAAACTGTCTTCATCCGTGCTCTGCAATTTGATCGTCAGACGCGCCATACCGCCATCTTCGGACAAAACCAGCCCAGCCTCGTCGAGCGACATCGGTTCGTTCAGATCGGCGACCAGACGGCTCCAACCCGGTCGGAAGGTCCCTACGCGCACAGCATCCACGATATCGCTTTGATCAAAGCTGTCGGGGTCCAGTCCGGTCCAATCAACTTCGCGGAAATCGATGACCAAACGGCGTGGCGCGTCCAAAGTGTAAACGCGCCACGGCACGCCTTGCGACAGGGCCAGTTCCAGCGTCGTCTCGCGGCCCCAAAACCCATCACGCACAGTGCTGCCCGACGCATCGACACGTGCCAACGCCCCGAAGTCTTGCGCATCTGCGCTGTTTACCAAGGAAACCACTGCCAAAACCGCAGCCAGAATTCTGCTCATTTGCCTCTCCGGCGACTTTGCGCCGTTCTATACAAGAATGACGCGCAAGGCGCACCCACAACCTTGCGTCTTTGTTCGCACATTTCTGCTATCGGCATCGGATTGCCGAGCCGTTAACCGCGTTGCTCCATGAATGTTTTCAAACGCGACAGGCCCTCTTCGATATCCGCGGTGCCACGCGCATAGGAAAAGCGCAGCGTCTGCGCCCCGCGTTCGCGGTCAAAGTCCAACCCCGGAGTCACCGCGACCCCAGCCTTTTCCAGAATCTCGGCGGCAAAAGCGCGGCTGTCATCGGTCAGATCACTGACGTCGGCATAAACGTAAAACGCCCCATCCGGCGGCGCGATTTTGGTAAAGCCCGCTTTCGGCAGCCCCGCTAGCATCAGCGCGCGGTTCTTACGGTAGACGTCCATGTTTGCTTCAAGCTCGTCAGTATCATCCAGCGCCGCGAGGGCCGCGATCTGGGAGGCATGTGGCGGACAGATGAACATGTTCTGCGCCAAACGCTCGATCTGGCGGACTTGTGCGTCAGGCACCACCATCCAGCCCACGCGCCAGCCGGTCATCGAGAAATACTTGGAGAACGAGTTGATGACGCAGACATCATCGGACACCTGAAGCGCCGTGACCGCCTTCGCCTCGTATTCGATGCCATGATAGATTTCGTCGGAAATAAACGCGGCATTGCGGGCCTGCGCGCAATCGATCAGCTCTTTCAAAGCATCAAAGCCAAGCATTGTTCCCGTGGGGTTCGCGGGCGATGCCACCAATAGCCCCTGCCAATCGATGCCTTCCAGTTCGGATGGCACGGGCTGCAAGCGGTTTTCCGCTTTCGTCTGTACCTCGACCGGTGTCAGGCTGAGCGACTTCAGAATTTGCCGGTACGACGGATATCCCGGCGCACCCAACGCCACTTTGTCGCCTGCATCAAACAGCGCCGTGAAGGCCAAAAGAAATGCGCCAGACGATCCGGACGTCACAACGACACGGGCCGGATCAAGCTCTAACCCATACCATTCTTTATATAATTTCGCGATCCTCTGGCGCAATGCGGGCAGACCTAAGGCAACCGTATAGCCCAAGGCATCATCCGCCATTGCCTTGGCCAAAGCCGCCCGTGCGCCCTTTGGTGCAGGGGTGCCGGGCTGGCCGACTTCCATGTGGATGATGTGGCGCCCCGCCTCTTCTGCGGCGCGCGCTGCCTCCATGACATCCATCACAATAAAGGGATCAACGGAACCACGGGTTGAGTTCTTCATACTGGCCTCTCTATGCTCTGCCCAAACCTTTGGAACGAACGAGGCAGCAGGTCAATGAAGTGGATCCGGTTTCTTGTGATGGCAACGGCAATGATGCTGATGGCCGCCACGCCTGCACGGGCCATCAACCTGCTGCGCGATGCGGATATCGAATATGCATTGCGTCAGCTTTCTGCCCCGATCCTGCGGGCCGCAGGTCTTAGCCCGTCGCGCATCCGCGTGCTTGTGGTTGATGACAGTTCGCTGAACGCCTTTGTCGCCGACACCCAGCATATTCTGATCCACTCGGGACTTATCCTGAAGCTGAACACGGCCGAAGAACTTCAGGCCGTTATCGCCCACGAGGCCGCGCATATCGCAAACGGCCACCTGTCGCGACGCGTGGCCAACATGCGCAACGCGCGCACTGCTGCAGGCTTGGGTCTGGTCCTGTCAGGCATCGCAGCCGCTGCTGGCGGGGCCGAGGCCGGTATCGGCGTGGCGGCAGGCACAAGTTCGTCCGCGCTGCGCAACTTTCTGGCCCACACCCGCGCCGAAGAATCCGCCGCAGACCAGTCATCCATCCGTTATCTGACGTCCGCAGGCATCAACCCCGAAGGTGCTGTGAAGGTTCAGGAAATCTTTCGCGGGCAAGAGGTTTTGTCGGAAAATCGCCAGGACCCCTATATGCGCACGCACCCCCTTTCCCGTGACCGGCTGCGCGCGCTACAGGGATATGTGGCCGCTTACGGTAAGAACCAGAAATCCGATGGCACCGCGAACTATTGGTACGCACGAACACAGGGCAAACTTTCGGCCTTCCTGCGCAACCCGAACTGGACGTTGCGCCGCGCCGAAAGCAGCGCCACTCAGGACATCGGGTTCATGCGTCAGGCTGTGGCCTATCACAAACAAAGCAACCTGAAAAAAGCCGTCGCCTCGATCGACAAGGCATTGCAACTGCGTCCCAATGATCCGTTCCTTCTGGACCTCAAAGGGCAGATTTTGCTGGAAGGCCGTCAAGCGAATGCGGCGATTGCCGTATACCGCCAAGCCGCCGCCAAAGCGCCGAAAGAGGCGCTAATTCTGGGTGGTCTCGGTCGCGCCTTACTGGCAGCCGGTCAACCGCGTGAGGCCCTAAAAGCCCTTGAAAGTGCGCGGGCGCGTGACGGTCAAGACGCGCGCATTCTACGCGATCTTGCCGTCGCTTACGCACAAACGAAACAACCCGGTCTGGCATCTGTAGCGACCGCCGAACGATATGCCTTGCAAGGCCGCTTGAAAGATGCAGCTATCCACGCCAAACGCGCCGAAGCACTGGTCCCTCGGGGATCGCCGCCTTGGCAACGCGCACAAGACATACTTGCGGCCGCACAAGCCGCACGCTGACACACAGGGAGACCCCGAATGAAAACGACACTGGCAGCCACAGCGCTGATCACTGCGCTAAGCACCCCCGCTTTCGCTTTCGACATCACAGCCATGACCGAGGACGAGCGCGCCATGTTCCGCGCCGAAGTGCGCAGCTATCTGCTGGATAACCCCGAGGTCATCATGGAAGCCGTTGCCGCGCTTGAGGCCAAACAAGCCGCAGCGCAGGCCGACGCCGAAAAGAACATGGTCGCCGCGAACGCCAAGATGCTGTTTGACGACGGCTATTCATGGGTTGGCGGCAACCCTGACGGCGACATTACCGTCATCGAGTTCTCTGATTACCGCTGTGGCTATTGCCGCAAGGCGATGAAAGAGGTCGAGGAACTGGTCGAAAGCGATGGCAACATCCGCTTTATCCTAAAGGAATTTCCGATCCTTGGTGAGGCGTCCTTGGTATCGTCCCGCTTTGCCATCGCGACGCTGAACGTGGCGGGTCCTGAGGCGTACAAAGCTGCCCACGATGCGCTGATGGCCATGAACTCGGAAATGACCGAACCGGTCCTGCGCCGTCTGGCCGAAACGCTGGAACTGGATGCAGACGCTATTCTGGCCGAAATGGACAGCGATGCGGTCACCTTCGCGATTGAGGAAAACCGCAAACTTGCGCAGATTTTCCAAATCAATGGCACACCGACCTTTATCATGGGTGACGAGCTGGTGCGTGGTTATGTACCACTGAACGACATGCGCATGATCGTCGAAGACATCCGCGACAACAGCTAAATCCGATGTCCACAAAGACCTTAGCGATGGCGGCCTGTTTGACGGCCTCCGTCGCCCAAGCCGATATGTTTGCAGCCCCTGATGCGCAGGCCGCGTTGGGACGCGAACTTTTACAGCTTTTCCTCGACGAACCTGAAATTTTGCAAAAGGCGCTCTATCCGCCTGTCGTCACGGCAGACGAGATTTACGCTGATGACATTGCTGCTGATCTGGAGCGGATCGGCAAAGAAGCCCAAGCTTTGTTTGCCTCTGATGGCCCCAAAATCGGTACGGCTGATGGACCTGTCCTGATGGCTTTGTTCGTGGATGAAGGCTGCGACGACTGTGCGCTGGCAAGGGATGAACTGAGCGACATTTTGCAGAAACTCGGCATCGCCGCACGCGTTTTCGATCTTTCAAAGGACACGAACGCGCAAGCCATCATGGGGCGACTGACGCTGGACACGGTCCCCGCCTACGTCATGTCAGACCGCATGATCCGCGGCCACATGCCGCCGTTTGTGATTGAACGGTATCTGGCTGAAGCAGACCAGTAGCTGCGGGAATTATTCCGCAGCCACCTCTTCGGCGTTCGCCGCTTCCAGTTCCGCCGCTTTCTTTTCGACCTGTTCGACGATGTGATCGACCATCTGGTCGTTGGTCATCTTGTGGCTTTGCTTGCCCGCCAGATAGACCATCCCTGCCCCGTTACCGCCGCCGGTAAAGCCGACGTCGGTCATGAGGGCCTCACCCGGGCCGTTCACAACGCAGCCGATGATCGACAGACTCATGGGCGTCTTGATGTGTTCCAGACGCTTTTCCAGCGCCTCGACGGTTTTGATCACGTCAAACCCCTGACGCGCACAGGACGGGCAGGAAATGATGTTCACGCCACGATGACGCAGACCAAGGCTTTTAAGGATTTCGTAACCCACCTTCACCTCTTCCACCGGATCGGCTGACAGGCTGACGCGGATCGTATCACCGATCCCCATCCAAAGAAGGTTGCCAAGTCCGATGGCCGATTTGATCGTTCCGGACATCAGCCCCCCCGCTTCGGTAATCCCAAGGTGGATGGGCTTATCTGTCGCCTCGGCGATGCCTTGGTAGGCCGCCGCAGCAAGGAAGACGTCGGACGCTTTCACGGAAATCTTGAATTCGTGGAAGTCGTTATCTTCCAGTATCTTGATGTGCTCCAGCCCGCTTTCGACCATCGCTTCGGGGCATGGCTCACCGTATTTTTCCAACAGGTGCTTTTCCAACGACCCAGCATTCACACCGATACGCATGGAACAGCCATGGTCGCGCGCTGCCTTGATCACCTCTTTGACGCGATCGGGCGACCCGATGTTGCCGGGGTTGATCCGCAGACAGGCGGCGCCAGCCTCGGCCGCCTCGATCCCGCGACGATAGTGGAAATGGATGTCGGCCACGATGGGCACGGGGCTTTCGCGCACGATCTCTTTCAGCGCTTTGGCCGAAGCTTCGTCAGGCACCGAAACGCGGACAATATCCGCGCCGGCCTCTGCCGCGCGCTGCACCTGATCGATGGTGCCCGCGATATCCGTGGTCACCGTATTCGTCATAGTCTGAACCGAAATCGGCGCGTCGCCACCGACCGGCACGTTCCCAACCATGATCTGACGGGATTTGCGACGGTAGATATTGCGCCAAGGGCGGACATGATTAAGCGACATGACAATTCCTTCGGTCAGCGTCTGACAGCGATCAAACTACACCAAGGGCAGATATATGAATAGAGATGGGAAACAACCCGTCTGGGTCAAAACCACACAGGTTTATTCGCGGCCAACCAGCGCAGGGGTGCTGAGTTCCGCAATGACACGTTCCAGATCGGCATCCTGCTGGATTTCCGCAACTTGGTATTTGGCCTGAAGTTCATCCACCGACAGGGCCAGATTGCTTGTTACCGACCCGCGCGGACCAACCGGACCATAGGTTTCGCCATTCATCACGAAATACACGGCACCCGATTCACCAATCCGCAGCGTTGCAGGATCAGTCGTTTGCGGCACCTGATAGGTGTCGCCTGCGTTCATGATTGTCTCATAAATCACAGAGCCGTCCGCCGAACGAACACGAACCCAAGACGGGCGAACCGCCATCAACGTCACGCCGGGTGCGTTGTCTTCGAAAACTTTGGGCGTTTGCGGCGCAGCGGACTGCATCGCCTCGGCAAGCGCGGTTTCGATGCCATCGAATTCAGATGTCAGAGCGTCTGCCGACGGCAGGTTCCGCTGATCGAGGCTGGCAAATGCCCCGCCTTCGCTGGGGTCCAGCGTGGAAATCGGCGCGTCACGCGCCACCAGCACCGGTACATCCAAAGCCTGCGGACGATAAAGACGATCCAGCGCCTCGTTGGACGGAGGCGTAAATACGCCTGCCACGTCTTCAGTGGGCTGTTCGGGTTGATCTACGGTAGAATTGAAAGCCGTTTCAACCGGATCCAGATCGGACAGAACAACAGGTGTTTGTTCAACGGGAGCAAGACGAACGCGCTGCACCTCTTGCAGAACCGAGTAGCCGCCATAGCCAAGACCGCAAACCAATGCGATCAGAACCAGAGACGACCCGATTGCGCCCGGTTCGATCTGCGACAGGAAGCTGTCACGCGAAGGGGCAAAGGGAAGTTTCGGTTGCGCAAACGGATCAGCAGCAGACGATGTCTTGATCGCGCGGTCACCAATGGAAGACTTGCTGACGCCGGATGCTTTCTCGGACATGCCGTGCGCCGTCGAGAAACCGCTTTCCTGACAAAACGCTGCGAATGTCTCATCCGGGTCCATGCCCAGATAGCGCGCGTAAGAACGGACGTAACCGGCAATAAAGCCCGGCGTATCAAAGGCTGTGGGATCACAGTTTTCGATGGCGGCAATGTAGCTGGCTTTGATGCGGATTTCGCGTTGGACATCCAGAAGGGATTTACCAAGTGTCGCACGTTCGCCGCGCATCACATCCCCAAGACGAATCTCGAAGTCGTCAAAGCCCAGCGGCTTTTGCACATCTTCTTGAGTAGTCTTTTTGGATTTGCGCCCAATCATCGCGCGTGCCCCACCCGAACCATTCTCTTGCCTATATGCCCGTTTTGTTACGTGCACCAAGGCGACTCAGTACACGTTCTTATTCCGCCAAAGGTAGCATATCGCAAGATAATTTGCAGGCGATTCGTTGTCAGGCACTCAATTCGGCACGATTCAGCGCACAGTGGGACCAAAGCTCGTCCATCGCCGACACCAAACGGTTCATTTCATCCGGACCGTGAACAGGCGACGGAGTGAACCGCAGACGTTCGGTGCCACGCGGCACTGTCGGGAAGTTGATCGGCTGAACGTAGATGCCATACCCGTCAAGCAACATGTCGGACAGCTGCTTGGTATGGACAGGGTCGCCAACGATCACGGGCACGATATGGCTACCGTGGTCGATGATCGGAAGACCCATCGCTTTCAGACGTGTTTTCAGGATCTTAGCCTGTGTCTGGTGCTTTTCACGCAGTTCCTGGTCACGCTTTAGATGCGCGACAGATGCGGCCGCACCAGCGGCCACTGCCGGCGGCAGCGACGTGGTAAAGATAAAGCCCGGCGCATAGGAACGGATGGCGTCGCACATCTTGGCAGAGGCCGCGATATAGCCCCCCATGACGCCGTATGCCTTGGCCAAGGTGCCGTTGATAATGTCCAGACGATGCATCAAACGATCACGTTCGGCCACACCCGCACCGCGGGGGCCGTACATGCCGACAGCGTGCACTTCGTCGATGTATGTCAGTGCGCCAAATTCATCTGCAAGGTCGCAAATTGCTTCAATCGGGCCAAAATCGCCGTCCATCGAGTAGATCGATTCGAAGGCAATCAGCTTGGGCGCGGCAGGATCGTCAGCAGCCAGAAGCTCACGCAGATGTTCGACGTCATTGTGACGGAAGATGCGCTTTGCACCACCGTTACGACGCACGCCTTCGATCATGGAGGCGTGGTTCAATTCGTCAGAATAGATGATCAGGCCGGGGAACAGTTTGGGCAGCGTCGACAGCGTCGCGTCGTTGGCAATGTAGGCCGACGTGAACAGCAGCGCGGCTTCCTTGCCGTGCAGATCAGCCAGTTCGGCCTCAAGACGCTTGTGATACACGGTTGTGCCGGAAATGTTGCGCGTACCGCCCGAACCTGCGCCGGTTGCGTCGATGGCTTCGTGCATCGCTGCCAGTACTACGGGGTGCTGACCCATTCCTAGATAGTCATTGCCGCACCAGACGGTGATCGGGGTCTCCGATCCGTCTTCTTTGCGCCATGTCGCGTGAGGAAACTGGCCCTTCTTACGCTCGATATCGATGAAAGTGCGGTAACGGCCTTCTTCGTGAAGGCGATCAATCGCTTGGTCCAGTTGCGAGGTGTAGTTCACCCTGCCCTCCAGTCTTCTTCAACATGGTCGCAGCACACGACCAGTTTATTCAAGTTCATGAATACATAACGATGCAAAGTCCATGTGGCAATCGTTTACACGATGACGAACCGTCGCAGTCTTGATTCAGATCAAACCAACCGGCCACTTTCGGAAACTTTTTACCCTTTCAGATCACACACCATATTCACGCAGTTCGTTGACGGCCTAGATAGACGTTTTTGGCCTGCAATGACCATGCCTCCTTTGGTCGACTAAGCAACCAACGGCGCAATAATCCAATAACTTAGCGTCACGCGTTTGTGAAATATCAGGCAAGCTGCACAAAAAACGGCAGTTTTTTAAACGAAGTTGTGCGCACGGCTGGTCTGGACACCCGAACCTAGACTGCTACCGTCCCACCCAAACGCAACTCATACCTGCATACAGGAATCCCAATGTCTCTCGATAAAGTGCTCAATCTGATTGATGAAAGCCTGTCCGATTCGACCGAACGTCTGTTTGAGCTTCTTCGCATTCCGTCCATTTCCACAGACCCCGCATATAAAAAGGACTGCGATCAAGCGGCCGACTGGCTGGTTGCCGATCTGAAATCCATCGGGGTTGATGCGCAAAAGCATCCGACACCGGGCCATCCGATGGTCGTCGGCCATATCGGTGACAAGGGCCCGCATGTTCTGTTTTACGGTCATTATGATGTACAGCCCGTCGATCCCCTGAACCTGTGGGATCGTGATCCCTTCGATCCGGCGCTGGAAGATACCTCCAAGGGCAAGGTCATTCGCGCTCGCGGATCGTCTGATGACAAAGGCCAGTTGATGACATTCGTCGAGGCCTGCCGCGCATGGCAGACTGTGCATGGTGAAATGCCCTGCCGCATCACCTTCTTCTTTGAGGGCGAGGAGGAATCAGGATCTCCTTCGTTGATTCCGTTCATGGAGCAGAACAAGGACATGCTGACAGCGGATATCGCGCTGATCTGTGACACCGGTCTGTTTGCCGACAAAACCCCCGCCATTGTCACCATGCTGCGCGGCTTGATGGGCGAAGAGATCACCATCACCGGCCCGGACAAAGACCTGCATTCCGGTATGTACGGTGGCCCTGCCCGCAATCCGATCCGCGTCCTGACCAAAATCCTTGGCGGTCTGCACGATGAACAGGGCCGCGTCACCGTGCCTGATTTCTATGCCGGCGTTCCCGAGCTGCCGGCAGAGATCAAAGAACAGTGGGATAACCTAAAGTTCGAGAACAGCGAATTTCTGGGCGAAGTCGGCCTGTCGATCCCCGCTGGCGAAACGGACCACACCGCGCTGGAAATGATCTGGTCCCGTCCGACCGGCGAAATCAACGGCATATGGGGCGGCTACACCGGAGAGGGCTTTAAAACCGTTCTGCCGTCCAAAGCTTCGGCCAAGGTCAGCTTCCGTTTGGTCGGCCAACAGGACCCGCACGCAATCCGCGAAAACTTCCGCACATGGGTTAAGGCGCAGGTGCCTGCAGATTGCACGGTTGAATTCACACCCCATGGCGCGTCGCCTGCGTCTGTTATGTCCACCGACCACCCTGCCTTTGAAGCCGCACGTTCGGCGCTATCCGACGAATGGCCCGATCCTGCGGCCTTCGTGGGCTGTGGCGGATCGATTCCCATTGCGGGCTATTTCAAAACCCTGTTGGACATGGATGCGATGCTGATCGGATTTGGGCGCGACGATGACCAGATCCACTCTCCGAACGAGAAATATGCGCTGGAAAGCTTCCATAAAGGCACTAGAAGCTGGGCCCGCATTCTGGATGCGGTTTCCAAATTAAGCTGAAAATAACGGTTTTGCGGCAGTAACAGCTGTCGCAAATGGCACCCGCTGCGTCACATCTGAAAACCAGAGGGTGTGGCGCAAAAGTTGTATTTGGTCTTAATGAAATCTTAACCACGTCTTAACACGCGCAAAATTTTGCCCAATTTCGCGTCTTAATAGAGTGAATGACAAACACGTTTGAACATTCTGGCCAAGAGGTATTCCGAGCGCGGGTTAAGCGCGTCGATGCCCATTTCTATCGCCACGGCGTTTCCAAGCGTGAATACACAAACGTCAACAAGCGGCCTCTGTTATCTGTGTTGCTGGGCTTTGCGTGGATCTATTTCGTCATCAAGCTGGTGGAAAACCGTGACAAGCTGAAAGCCAGCCTGGCGCAAGGATCGCTTGGCGCGGATGCACAGCTCTGGATTATGGGCGGCCTCAGCCTGCTGATTGTCCTGACGTTGTTTATGATGGGTGTCTTTGCCCTGCGCATCGTCACAAAGCGTCGCGATCAACGTGGGGCTGCGGGCAGCATTCTTGCAGGCGGCGTCGCAGCAATGATGGTGGTGTCCACACCCCCATCGGCCTATCAGGACTTGCCCGGCAAAGTGTTCAACGGATCGCAAAGCGCGCTGATGGCCGCGCTGGATATGGGCGGCTCTTCTTCGCTGAAGGACATCAACTTGGATGTTGACGTCAAAGGTCTGGCTCTGGTTTCCTCGCTCGGGCAATAACGCCCGAGGTCAGGACTTTGCCTGAATTTCTGAACGCCGATCAAAACACTATCAGCTACGATATCGCCGGAGACGGCCCACCGCTGCTTTTGCTGCACGGTTTCCCGCAAACCCGCGCGATGTGGCGCCCGATCGTTCCGATTTTAAAGCAAACCTTCACTGTCGTCACAGCAGACCTGCGCGGATATGGCGACAGCTTTAAGCCAAAGACGATGCCGGATATGGGGTTTCGCCCTATGGGCAAGGATATGCTGGACCTGATGGATGCGCTCGGCTTTGACCGGTTTCATCTGGCTGGCCACGACCGTGGCGGGCGCACCGCGCATCGTATGGCACTGGATGCACCCGACAGGATCGCCAGCCTGACCGTTATGGATATCGTTCCGACAGAACATCTATTGGAAAACATCACACATCACACCGCGCGCGCTTACTACCACTGGTTCTTTTTGGCCCAGCCCGCCCCGTTCCCCGAAACCATGATCTGGCATGATCCCGATATGTATTTCGAACGCTGTCTGATCGGTTTTGGTAAGGCAGATATGTCGGATTTCGACGAAACACTTCTGGAAGAGTACCGCCGCGCCTGGCGCGATCCTGCCGCGATCACCGCCATGTGTAACGACTACCGCGCCGCGATTGATGTGGACCTGCCGTTGGATACAAAGGACCTGAGCCGAACCGTCGATTGCCCCGCGTTGGTTTTATACGGCGCAGACGGTGCCATGGCCAAAGCCATGGACGTCGGCGCCACATGGGCAGATCGGCTCAGCGATATGGAAAGCGCGGCGATTGCAGGCGGACATTTCTTTCCGGATCAATCGCCTGACGCGACGGCGCAAGCCATCGCTTCTTTCTGCGGATCGATTTCCGTTTAGAACAGTCCCGCGAACCGGTCCGGCAGACGAACCTGTGTCTGGTAATCCGGTCTGTCAAATTGCCAAAAACCGGTTTCGCCACGGGGTTGCCAGCTGTCATGCATCTGGGCACGCACCCAATCCAGATTGAAGCCCTCTTCCATTTTGTAGGATGCAAAACTGTCAAAGACCTCTCTGTCTTCGCCCCGCGCTTCGGCAAACCAATGACGCCCGATCGAGGTTTCAGTAACCCCCACACCGATTTCCTGAACAATCGCATTCCGGCTGTTCATCGCATGCACGTATTCGCCAAAATCAACATACTTCAGGTGCAACAAATACAGCTCTTTCGGTGAGTTCAGCTTTTCGAACTTCGAGAAATGACCACCGCGCGCGATTTGCGCCTCTTTGCCTAATACGCAAGGCTTGGAATGATGCGGCGCAAGCTTGGCGTGCATGCGCGGACCAAGCACGCGATCACCGATCTCGTCCTTCTCCACATCCAAACGCTGAAACATGTCCAACCCAAGGGGCGTGTACACACGCGGACGACGGCGCTTGGCCAGCCAGCCCAGCAGGTCCTCACCACTTTCGGGATCGACAACAACGAACTCGTCAACGTCGGTCACGATCACGTGGGAAAAGTAGCCCAACAGTCCAGCTGCCGTGCCGTTTAACAGACGCCAGCGTTTCTTTTCGAATTGGGGATGCGGATCACCGGGAATGCCGATCACATTGCAGCCAGCGGCCAGATCGGCCACTTCCTCGCCGCGTCCATGGTTTATGATGTAGCAGTTCTCACGGCCCAGCATTTCGCCGTAATAGCGCAGCCAGATTTTCAGGTAGAACGCGTCATCGCGCACCATAGTCAGCGCGGCGGCGGTGGTCTGCATCGTGTGGGCCCCTGTTATTTTGGGTCACAATACCACGCGCTAAAGGGCTGCGGAACAATCGATAAACCGATGCGCGCCCACCGTGGCAGGCGCGACGCAGTACACTTAGCCCCGCGGGTCAAGAAGCCGTTTCAACAGCCCTTTTTCCGTCACCTGCCCCACAAGGTTGCCCTGCACTGTGACGCCCACTGGGCCATCGGTATCCGTGACCAGTTGCATGACTTCACTGACACGGGCGGATTTCGGGATAGACACTGATGGTGCCTCTTCTGCGGGTTCCATCACATCGCCAGCCGTCAGAACACCCAAGGGATTCATGTGCGCCACGAATTCGGCGACGTAGTCATTTGCCGGCTTGGAGTAAATCTCTTGCGGACTGCCGCACTGAACGATGCGCCCGCCTTCCATGATCGCAATGCGATTGCCGATCTTGAACGCCTCATCCAGATCATGACTAACGAAAATGATCGTGCGTTTCAGTTTCGTTTGAAGGTCCAGCAGCTCATCCTGCAACTTGGTGCGGATCAGCGGATCAAGGGCCGAGAACGGCTCATCCATCAACAGGATCGGTGCCTCAGTCGCAAAGGCACGCGCCAGACCGACACGTTGCTGCATCCCACCGGAAAGATCACCAACCTTGCGGTCGCCCCAGCCATCCAGCCCGACAAGGCCAAGCTGTTCATCGACCTTGGCCGCGCGGTCGGCTTTGGACATGCCGCCCAGTTCCAGACCCAAACCAACATTCTCGCGAACGCTTCGCCACGGCAGCAGACCGAATTGCTGGAACACCATCGCCACACGGTTCAGACGAATACGGCGCAGTTCTTCTGCGTTGGCGTGGGTGACATCGACCATTGCGCCACCGTCATTCACGTGAACGGCCCCGCGCACCACAGGGTTCAACCCGTTGATCGCCCGCAAAAGCGTGGATTTGCCAGAGCCCGAGAGACCCATCAGAACAAGGATCTCGCCCTCTTTCACATCAATCGAACAGTTGTGAACGCCCAGCACCTGACCGGTTTTTTCCTGAATCTGGGCACGGTTTTCACCTGCATCCATCAATGGCAATGCCTGATCCGGATGATCGCCGAACGCGATGGAAACATTGTCAATTTTGACAGCAGTCGTCATTTGCGGCCTCCCATGTTCAGCATCCGGTCGAGCATGATCGCCACAACAACGATGACAAAGCCCGATTCAAAGCCCAGCGACGTGTCCACACGGTTCAAGGCGCGCACAACAGGCACGCCCAAACCATCCGCACCGACCAGCGCCGCAACCACAACCATGGACAGGGACAGCATAATGGTCTGGTTCAATCCCGCCATGATTTGCGGCAGGGCCGATGGCATCTCGACCTTCCAAAGCACCTGACGCGGCGTGGCACCGAATGCGCGCGCGGCTTCAAGCAAGGCTGTCGGTGTCGAAGACACCCCCAAATAGGTCAGCCGGATCGGCGCGGGCAAAACAAAGATCACCGTTGCGATCAGGCCCGGAACCATACCGATGCCAAAGAACACAATCGCAGGGATCAGATAAACGAATGTCGGCAGGGTCTGCATCAAATCCAGAATGGGCCGCATGTAAGTATAAAGTTTGGGCCGGTGCGCAGCGGCAATCCCGATAGGCACACCCACCGCCATACACACCACGCAAGACGACAAAACCAGCGTCAGGCTTTCCAGCGTTTCGTCCCAGTAGTCTTGGTTCAGAATGAACAAAAACCCGACGCCCACAAAGGCCGTCACTTTCCAACTACGCTGCAAAAGATATGTGAAGGCCATGAAGGCGAGGACCACAACAAAGGGGTGCGGCGTCTCAAGCAACCACAAAATGCCATCGATCAGCGTTTCCATCAGCCAGGACAGCGCTTCCAGAACAAATTTACCGTTATCTCGGACCCAATCGAAAATTGCTTCGGCAAAGTCCCCGACAGGTATCTTGTATTCCGTAAGCCAGTCGAGCATGGTCACACTCCCAAGTGGATTTTGCGGGTTTGATCGCCAACGGCCAATCCATTGACTGACGAGTCAATTAATCATGCCTTTGATCAAATTCGCAACCATTTTGTCGCAGAGGTAATTGGTACGGATGAAAGCAGAACAGAAAAGGCGACAGGAACTGATCGCTGCGACCATACGTGAAATTGGCGCCGAGGGGACACTGAATGTCACCGTAAGCCAGATCGCAAAGCGCGCGGGTGTTTCTCCGGGTCTGGCCTTTCATTACTTCGGCGACAAAGAGCAGCTTTTTCTGGCAACGATGCGGTCGATCCTGCGGACCTACGGCGCGTTGATCCGCGCCAATCTAGCTGGAAAAACAGAGCCTGTTGAACGACTTACAGCCATTCTTGAAACCAACTTCTCGCCCAGCCAGTTCGAAGACGGCGCAGTGGCGGCTTGGCTGAACTTCTATGTTCTGGCCCAGACCTCGCCCGAGGCGCAGCGGCTTTTGGCGCTGTACCATCGTCGCTTCCATTCCAATCTGGTTTATTCACTGCGACCCTTGGCGGGCGACGCAGCGCATGGCATTGCCGAACGCCTGGGTGGCTTGGTCGATGGCCTTTACCTGCGGTTCGCGCTTAATCGCAGTCATGTTGACCCCGGTCCGGCCGTTGCACAGGTTCTGAAAGCTCTCGAAGTCGAACTGTCCGCTTTGAACGACTAAAGCCGCGAAGTGTCGTAACCGTACCAGTCCAGAATAGTCCTGGCCGCGGTCATCCGTTCGCCAGGTTTGCCTGTCCGGTCCATCACAAAATACCAATGACCATCCGGATCGCCCATCGCGACGGTCCGCGCGTCTGCGTCCAGCCAATGCACCCAAAGCGCTGTGCCACCGGCATTGAACTGGCCCGGACCGACCTGTGCCAACGGCAACGCCGAACCATTCACGGCCATAACGCCTTGCCCGATGGATACCTTGGACGCTACCGGGATGCCCACGCCAGCAACCACACGCCAGCCTCCTGAAATTCTAGCTTCTGTCGCGTCCACCTGCGCAGCGACAGGCGCGGATTGATTGCGCAATGCCACAGGCGCCACCGTTTCGGCGGGTTTCTGGCAGCCAACCAACACAGTCATTCCGACAACCGCGCTAATTAATGCCGTATTTTTTCTTTTATTGATCACGAAAGCGCACCACCCCTGCCCGATTTGCCCGCTACGCCTAGGACAAACCAGATTGCAGGTGTCCAGTGAAGCATTTTCCGATTCTCCCAAGCGATGCATCGCGCAGCCAGCGGCTTGAACGCCTGTTTGCGCTGCATGGGCAAGTCTGGCGTCAAACGACGCTTGCCGATCAAGCCACGGATAAGCCCATGACGCTCGACGCGTTGATGGAGTTCCAGAACCGCGCGAACCGGTCCTTTACTCTTCCTCAGACTGTTCTTGCTGCTGAGTAGCACGGTTCCCACGGAAGCCCGTCGCCACCACAAATTTTTCCGATGAATCCGATCGCGACGCCGGCGGCTTCATATGCATGACTTTGGTAAAGTTCTGCTTCAAGATCTTCTGCAAATCACCCTCGGCTCCGCCAGCCAGCACCTTGGCAACGAATGTGCCACCTTCTTCCAGAACATCGAAGGCAAAGTAAGCTGCTGCTTCACACAGAGCCATAATGCGTAGGTGGTCTGTTTGCTTGTGACCGGATGAGGCCGCAGCCATATCCGACATGACCACGTCGGCCTTACCGTTCAACCATGCTTTTACCTGATCATCGGCATCATCTTGCATGAAATCCAACTGGTGGATTTCGCAGCCCGCGATGGGCTCAACCTCTTGCAGGTCGACACCCAGAATAGTGCCGATAGCTTTGCCCTTCTTTTCGCCCAGCGCATTGACGCGCTTGACCGCAACCTGACACCAGCCACCTGGGGCGCATCCAAGGTCAACAACACGCGCACCGGGCACCAGGAAGCGGAACTTGTCGTCCAGCTCCAGAATTTTGTAGGCAGCGCGGCCGCGATAACCATCCGCCTTGGCGCGTTTCACGTAAGGATCGTTCAGTTGCCGCTGCAACCAACGGGTCGAGCTAAGCTTGCGCCCGCGGGCGGTCTTTACCTTGACCTTCAAATCGCGTTCGCCGCGTCCCGAGGTGTTCTTGCTTGTTGGTTTCTTGGCCATGACTTTACTTTTTCATTGCGGATCGCACAGTTCGCCCAACCCTTTTGGCGCTATTTGCCCTTAAAACGGGCCATCCTCAAGCACTCCGTCTGCCGACATCTGTGCATAAAGCAGCCCCTCGCGCAAACCACGGTCAGCTACAGACAGGCGATCTGTCGGCCAGCAGCGCAAAAGCGCCTGCAAAATCGCGGCCCCTGACATGATCAACGCCTGACGGTCCTGACCGATACGCGGATCTTTGCGGCGACCGTTCGGCCCCATTTCCAGATAACGGTTGATGACGGTTTCGATTTGATCGGATGTCATCCGCAGACCGTCCACCTTGGTCCGGTCATAGCGTTTCAGCCCCAGATGCGACGCGGCTACGGTGGTCACTGTCCCAGAGGTGCCAACGATCTGGAACCCTTCCCGCGCCTGTTCGTCCTTGTAAGGCGCGAACTCGGCAAGGTTCTCTTCGAAGAACCAACTCATCAACGCATAGCGCCCGGCGTCATCTTCAACGTCCAGAAACTGATCCCGCAGGGTCGCAACCCCCAACGGCACGCTGATCCAATCGACAACCTTGGCCGCGGGAAACGGGCTTTCTAGCTGATGGAAGCCTGCATGCAGACGCATGATGGCGCGGGGCCGGTCACGATGCGGAACCGATGACAGGTCGATCCAGACCAGTTCGGTCGATCCCCCACCAATATCCACCACCAAAAGCTGTTCGGTTTTGGTCGACACCAGTGGCGCGCAGGAAATGACCGCCAGACGGGCTTCATCCTCGGGCGCGATGATCTCAAGCGACAGACCGGTTTCGCGTTTCACGGCGCGAATGAATTCGCGCGAGTTGGCGGCACGGCGACAGGCCTCGGTCGCGACAAGCCGCATGCGTTTGACCTTGTGGCGCTTGATCTTTTGCTGACAGACCCGCAGCGCAGAGATCGTCCGCCCCATGGACGCACGACTTAACCTGCCCGTTTTTTCAAGCCCATGACCTAACTGAACTGATTTAGAAAAGCTGTCGACAACGTGAAACTGACTGCCCTTAGGCTGGGCAATCAGCATACGACAACTGTTCGTACCCAGATCCAATGCGGCATACAATTCGCTCGGATCCGGCCTTTGCGGCGCGGGGCTCTCTACCGGTTTCGGGAAAGCGCCAGCACCGTTGGGACGCTTTGGCGCCATTTCTATGCGCCTTTCCGAATGACAACTTACATTCAGTATATGCAGCACCTGACAACTGAGCAATGGGCAACACGCTGCTTTCGTCGTAATGCTCTGCTCTGGCCCTGTGCAATTCGGCCACGCCGGTGTCCAGTTTATCAATTGCGGCTTGCCCGAACACGCCGCGCAAAACATCATGCGCCAAACAAATCAAAAGGTTGGTTATGCCTATCTACCTGCCACAAGACGGCGTCTATCTGCATCTCGGCGCACATCGCACCGGCACTGGCAGCTTTCAGGAATTTCTGGCCAGCAATGCTGACAACTTTGAGGATTTTGGCGTGAACCTTGCCGTGGCGAACCGCGATGGTGCGTCCGAGGGGTCGTTCAAACTGCGGCTGCCGGACGCGCGGCATTTCCGCAAAGACGATCTGGACGAACGGCGCGAATGGCTCAACCTTGCGTTCGAGGAATGCCGCATCAACCATCGGGCACGTACGCTCGTCTCTGAAGAAAATATTCCCGGCAGTTTTAATTCTATCTTTTCCGAACACCCCTATGGCGCGGCCTTTGACCGGATGCAGTTTTTCCAAAGTGGCCTGACGGGCAAGGTACGTCGTGCGCTGTTTGTCGTACGCAGTTACGACACCTTCCTACCCTCGGCCTATCGCAAACGCTGCGAGTTTCGAAAAATCGCGCCTTTCGTTGAATACGCGGCCGATCAGATAAAAGCTGACCGCGGTTGGCCTGAACTGATCGACGACATCCGCAATGCCTTTACCCCCGACGAACTGGTGGTCCTGACCTACGAAGACCGCTGGTCGCACATCGAAATGCTTCAACACTTGATGCCGGAAACCGAACAGATCACTTTCGCCCCGCTTGAACGCCGCTTCAACGTATCGGCGACCGACGCCGCCTGCCGCGCGATGCAGGCGCATTTTGCCAGCGGCAAGAAACTATCCCCCGCGGGTCTCGCCGAGATGATCCGCAAATACGCCGACGACACCTCGGGCCCGCCGATTGCGGCATTCTCGGAAAAAGATGCCGAAATTCTGCAAAGCAGATACGCGAACGACGTAGCCCGCATCGGCAAAATGTCCGGTGTAACCCTGATAAGGCGCTAAATACGCCTATTATGAGCAGCGCTCACGTTCTGTGTGAAAACTTTGGGTTGAACGCACTGTAGCCACCTTGGCGGCTACCGCATATGTACAGGACGTCGCGAAGATCGCACCGAGGGTCGAAATCCGACCGTGCGTGTCGTTTCTTCCGCGCTATGCAGAACTATCACGAGGGAGGCCAAGATGCCTGACGTCACCATTGTCTACTGGCGCGATATCCCCGCGCAGATCACCGTGGGCAAAGGCCGTCGCGGCACCAAGGCCCAGTTGCCCGAACGTTTTGAACAGGCCATCGACCGCGCTGCCATGAAATCCGGCGCAGCAGGCACCGATGAATACCTGTCCGAATGGCGCAAAGGCACCCCTTATCAGGTAGAGGGCGAAGCATCCGAGATCATTCAGGCTGAAACCGCACGGATCGACCAAGAGTACGACACCGAACGGCTGAAAGTCTTGATTGAAAACGGGGGCAAGGCCTGAAACGCATAGGCGTAGGAGGAATACATGGCCGTGATTAAATTTGGCAGAAAACAAGCCGCGACAAAAACCGCGACCCCGGCGGCGTCCGCACTTTTGGCCAATGCCTCGATCGAGGTAATGCCGCGCACGGCCGAGAAGGTCGAAAGCTTTACAAGCATTCTTCCTGCAAACACACGCGTCTACATCGCGCACATCGAAGGCACCCCGATCGAGGACATGGTCGCCACCGCCAAGCGTATCGCTGGCGAAGGCTTCCCTGTGATGCCGCACTTCCCTGCCCGCATTATTGCCGACAAGGCGACGCTGGGTGACTGGATTGCCCGCTATCAGGGCGAAGCTGGAGTTGATCAGGCGCTTGTTCTGGCTGGCGGCGTCAAAGACCCCCACGGCGATTACGCAAGCTCGATCCAGCTTTTGGAAAGTGGCCTGTTCGACAAGGCGGGCTTTAAACGCCTGCATGTTGCCGGTCACCCCGAAGGCAACCGCGACATCGACCCCGATGGCGGCGAGGCCGAAGTGACCAAAGCGCTGGAGTGGAAAAACGCCTTTGCCGAGCGCACAGACGCACAAATCGCCATGGCGACCCAGTTTGTGTTCGACCCCGAACCCGTAATCGCATGGGCCACACGCCTGAAGGACGCAGGCATCACGCTGCCCGTTCACGTGGGCGTCGCGGGCCCCGCGAAATTGCAGACGCTGATCAAATTCGCCATCGCCTGCGGTGTCGGCCCGTCTCTGTCCGTACTGCAAAAGCGTGCCAAGGATGTCACGAAACTGCTGCTGCCGTTCACACCGGACGATGTGGTTGATGGCATCGCTGATGGCGTGGCAGGGTCCGACGCAACCAACATCGAGAACATTCACCTGTTCCCGCTGGGTGGTATCAAAGCCAGCGCCGAATGGCTGTCCGAGCGTCGTGGCGACACCCTGACAAACAGCAAGACAGGATAAGTCTTTCACCATGCGCCCTGCCCTGCTTTTCGATCTGGACGGCACCCTGCTGCACACAGACCCGCTTCATGCGGCCGTGTTTCAGGAATTGTTCGCCGAACGTGGCAGGGCCATTGATGAAGCCTATTACCTGCGTCACATCCACGGCCGTCTGAACGCGGACATCTTTAGTGAAGCTTTTCCGAATGAAGATGCGGAGGCGCTGAGCCACGAAAAGGAAGCCCGTTTTCGAGACAAACTCGGCGCGTCGGCAGAACCGGTTGCCGGTCTGATCGAACTTTTGGATCTGTGCGATGCCAAAGGCTGGGGCCGCGCGCTGGTCACCAATGCACCGCGCGTGAACGCCGATGCGATGCTGAATGCCATCGGTCTTCGCGAACGTTTCGAAACGCTGATTATCGGCGAAGAATGCGAACGCGGAAAACCGGACCCTGCCCCCTATCTGGCCGCCATGCAGGCAACAGGGTCAGGCCCCGAACTGAGCTTTGCCTTTGAAGACAGCCCGTCCGGTATGACAGCCGCCCGCGCATCCGGTGCGTTCTGCGTTGGCCTTCGGTCCAGCCTGAATGATGCAGAGCTTCGCGCCGCTGGCGCCCATATGACAATCGACACCTTTGATGATCCGCTCCTTCTTACAGAGCTTGATCGCAGAATGACCCCAACAGGAGCACACTCATGACCCGTACTATTATCGAGTCAGCCACCAAGACCGCCATTATGGGCTTTGACCAGCCCTTCTGCGTGATCGGCGAACGGATCAACCCGACGGGCCGCAAAAAACTTGCTGCCGAACTGGAAGCTGGCGATTTTTCCACCGTTGAAAGCGACGCGCTGGCACAGGTTGCCGCTGGCGCCAACATTCTGGATGTGAACGCAGGTGTTGTTTACAACTCGAACCCCAACCCGAACGAGACCGAACCGCCGTTGATGCGGAAGATGATCGAACTGGTTCAGGGCCTTGTTGACGTGCCGCTTTGTATCGACAGTTCGGTTCCCGCTGCGCTTGAGGCCGGTCTGGAAGCCGCCAAAGGCCGCCCGCTGGTAAACTCGGTCACAGGCGAAGAAGAGCGTCTGGAATTTGTTTTGCCGCTGGTCGCGAAATACAACGTTCCCGTTGTGGCGATTTCGAACGACGACACAGGCATTTCCGAAGACCCCGACGTCCGCTTTGCCGTGGCCAAACGTATCGTTGAACGCGCAGCCGACTACGGCATTCCGGCGCACGACATCGTGGTTGACCCGCTGGTCATGCCCATCGGCGCGATGGCCACAGCAGGCAATCAGGTCTTTGCGCTGGTCCGTCGCCTGCGCGAAGAACTGGGTGTGAACACCACGTGCGGTGCCTCCAACATTTCCTTCGGCCTGCCCAACCGTCACGGCATCAACAACGCGTTCCTGCCCATGGCGATGGCCACAGGCATGACATCGGCGATTATGAACCCGATCGCCCTGCCCGTATCCGCCAAAAAGATCGCCGAAAAGCGCGCGGAAGTCGAAGCGGCTGGCGTGATGCTGCCGCCGGACATGGACGACGAGGCGTTCTGCAAAATGTTCAACCTCGGCTCGACCAAGTACCGCCCAGGCAAGGAAATGGAAGCCATCCGCGCGGCCAACCTGCTGACAGACAACGACGCGCATGGTGGTGACTGGATTGCCTTCAACAAGGATCCGGACGCGGCACCTGCAGGTGGTGGTCGCGCAGGTGGTCGTCGCCGTCGTCGCGGCTAAGACGTAGCCAAGCGCTTGTTTTTTGACAATTGGCCGGGCGCCTCCACTGCGCCCGGCCTTTTTTGTGTTTTGGCAAAGCCCGTTGCACCATGCTACGCGAAGAGCCAAGACCAAAGCACCACAACTAAACGACAAAGGCCGTAACCCGATGAAAGCGCTGCTGAACTCCGCCCTTCTTGCCGCAATAACGACGGCACCTGCATTCGCGGACAAGCTGGACCCGGAGTGGGCTACACCACGCGCTTACTATATCAAAAAGTCCACCGCCGCCTGCGCTGGAGACGAAGACGCCTTTGCCAAGCTTTTTGATGCTGCGACGCAGGGATATAATCCTGTCGCAATGACCAGCCTTGCCTGGATGATCAGCCCCAAACAGGACTGCGCCTTTGTCCGCCACAACGCCGAAGAATGGATCGGCTTTGTGCGGCGCGGCGCCGAGGCCGGCTATCCCGTGGCCATGAAGAACTACGGGAACCTCATGTTGCAGGGCGAATACGTGCCCGAGAACAAAGTCTTTGGCCTGACCATGCTAAGGTTCGCCGCCAAAGAAGGGCACGCCACCGCCGCGGCCGACCTGGCCTTGATTTTCTATGAAGGGTTGTATGGCATTCCCGAGAATATGGAATTGGCTGTCGCCTACGCGGAGAAAGCCAATGATCTGGGGATCACCGGCCCACTAGCCGAGCGTATGGACGAGATTACCTACACGGGCGCATGGTGCGGTGCCTTTGGTTGCGAAGACGCAGACTGATGGGCAGGCCTCTGACCGAGCTGTAGCGAGCGCGTGTCGACAGCCACGGGAGATCTAAAAAGGACACGCAAGGCTGGGGGCGATGCCCCCAGACCCCCTGAGTATTTTCGGACAGATGAAACAGAGGCGCTGCAAAAGGTTTGAGTGCGGTGGCTAATTACTAGCGCTGGAACAGTTGGGGGGAGTGGCTGACGCTTTCGACGATACGTCGCGTGATGATCCGCATAACCTGTAGGCCGAAGCTTGGGTCTTGGAAATTCAACTGCATGAAGGTCTTTTCATCAACCATATAAATTCTGGTGTCTTCGGTACAGCGCGCTGTCGCCATGCGTTCTTTGGCATCTGAGAAGAAGGCGATTTCGCCAAATATTTCACCGGCGCCGAGTGTGACGTCGATTTCTTCGAGATACACTTGGCCTTTTTCGATCAGGTAGAGGTGGTCAGGTGCATCGCCCCGCCGAAAAATGGTCATCCCAGCTTCGAGATCGCGCGATTTTCCATAGGCTTTGAGGACCGAAAAATCATCGACCTGTTCAGCACGAGCGGCTTCGACCTTGCGGCGCAAGGAAAGGATCTGCCACGCCCGATAAAGGTTGAACGGAAGCAGGACCAATTCCAGCGCCAGTGATGGCCAGATGCCGATAATGCCGTAGTAGCTGATGAAAAATACGCTCGATAGAACCGCGGCGATACGGAGCGGCAGCATCGTTTTCATGGAATACGCAGCAAGGGTCGCAGCCGAACCGGCCCAGCCCAAGAGTTCGACAGATAACATACGCGGGCGCCCTACCAACCTGTTAAACACTGTTCGGATCAGTGCAAGATCCGACAGGGGTCTTTACCACGCATGAACGAAACACTCTGTGCGAAAAAGCATCAAACGTAACATGAGTTTGCCAGGAGCCGCCCCATGCATGGGTTCGCAGAGTATTTCAGGACAGATGAAACAAGTGATCCAAGTTGGGTCAGTTGCCCGCTTGTTTCTGCTTGGCTTTGGCACGTTTCTTTTCGTCGCGGACTTTTTCGGCAAGATCGCGGGCGATGGCAAAGGCGCCCTGGATTTTGTCCTTATCGGACTTCCAGTCGCGGCGGATGACGATCTTGTTGTCTTTGACTTTCGCCAGACCGTTTTGATCCTTGATGAAGTCGACAAGCCCTTGGGGCGAGGCGAATTTATCGTTGTGGAACTGGATCGTCGCGCCTTTTGGCCCACCGTCGAGTTTGGCGATACCTGCGCGTTTACACATTGCTTTGATCCGGACCACCAGCATCAGCGTGTTGACTTCACGCGGGAGTTTGCCGAAGCGGTCGATGAGTTCGGCGGCAAAACCTTCGAGTTCAACCTTTGTGGAAAGCGACGACAGACGGCGATAAAGGCCAAGGCGCACGTCGAGGTCAGGCACGTAATCCTCGGGGATCAGAACTGGGACACCAAGGTTGATTTGCGGAGCCCATTGGTCATCGGTTTCCGACAGACCTTCGAGTTCACCTGACTTGATCTTGGCGATCGCCTCTTCCAGCATGGATTGATAGAGTTCATAGCCCACATCGCGCATTTGGCCGGACTGTTCTTCGCCCAGAAGGTTCCCTGCGCCACGGATGTCGAGGTCCTGGCTGGCCAGCGTAAAGCCCGCGCCAAGTGTGTCGAGAGAGCCAAGCACGCGAAGGCGTTTTTCGGCGCCGGGGGTCAGTTTTGCGCGCGGCTTGGTGGTTAGGTAGGCATAGGCGCGCGTTTTGGAGCGCCCGACCCGGCCCCTGATCTGATAGAGTTGCGCAAGGCCGAACATGTCGGCGCGATGCACGACCATGGTGTTGGCAGTCGGGATATCCAGACCACTTTCAACGATCGTAGTCGCCAGAAGAATATCGTATTTGCCGTCGTAGAAGGCATTCATACGGTCATCCAGCTCGCCCGCCGCCATTTGGCCATGCGCCACGACATACGTCAGTTCAGGCAGCTGTTCCTTCAGGAATTCTTCGATCTCGGGCAGATCAGAGATGCGCGGGACGACATAGAAGCTTTGCCCACCGCGGTAGTGTTCGCGCAGCAAGGCTTCGCGGATTGTGACCGCGTCGAATTCGCTGACATAGGTGCGGATGGCGAGGCGGTCGACAGGCGGCGTGCCGATGATCGACAGATCGCGGACGCCCGTCAGCGACAATTGCAATGTGCGCGGAATGGGGGTCGCTGTCAGGGTCAGAACGTGCACATCAGAACGCAGGGATTTCAGGCGCTCTTTGTGCGCGACGCCAAAGTGCTGCTCTTCGTCGATGATCAGCAGGCCGAGGTTCTTGAACTTGATGTTCTTTGCCAAAAGGGCGTGGGTGCCGATGACGATGTCGACAGTGCCTTTTGCCAGACCGTCGCGTGTTTCGCTGGCCTCTTTGCTGCTGATAAAGCGGGACAGACCGCGCACCTCAAGAGGGAAGCCGCGGAAGCGTTCTGCGAAGCCTTTGAAGTGCTGACGGGCAAGTAGCGTGGTTGGCGCGATGACGGCCACTTGCACGCCTGACATGGCCGCAACAAACGCGGCGCGCAGCGCGACCTCGGTTTTACCAAAGCCCACATCGCCACAGACAAGGCGGTCCATGGGCTGGCCGGATTGCATATCGGCCATCACGTCTTCAATGGCACGCAGCTGGTCGTCTGTTTCCTGATAGGGAAAACGGGCCGAGAACGCATCCCATGCGCCTGGTGGCGGTTCGAGAATTGCGCCCTTGCGGAGAGCGCGCTCCGCCGCGATGCGGATCAGCTTGTCCGCCATTTCGCGGATGCGCTCTTTCAGGCGGGCTTTTTTGGCCTGCCATGCGCCACCACCCAACCGGTCCAGCAGACCTTCGTCATGGCCATATTTGGACAGCAGTTCGATGTTTTCGACCGGCAGATAGAGGCGCGCGTCTTCGGCGTATTCCAGCAGAAGGCATTCGCGCGCCGCACCCGCAGCGGTGATGACCTCCATCCCCTGATAGCGGCCGATGCCATGATCGACATGAACTACCAGATCACCGGGGGACAGGGACTGAACTTCGGTCAGGAAGTTTTCAGCCTTACGGCGTTTCTTGGGCTGGCGGATAAGCCGGTCGCCCAGCACATCCTGTTCGGAAATGACCGTGATTGACTGGTCGTCATTCCACGGGCCTTCAAAGCCGTGTTCCAACGCCCAGACAGCCAGATGCAGGCCCCGTTTGCCGATGCGCGTGCCATCGGAAATCGGAATGGCTTCGGCCAGCCCTTCATCTTCGATCAGACCGGTCAGTCGTTCGCGCGCGCCCTCGGAATAGGATGCGATGACGACCGGGCCACGCTCAAGCCTTGCTTTAACATGTGATGCCAATGCGCCGAAAAGACTTATACTTTCCTGCTGGCGCTCAAAGGCAAAGTTACGACCCACGCGACCACCAGCATCCACTGCACCGGGACCGGACGCTTGTGGCAGCGGACTTAGCTGAACGGTCCGGCGATCACTTACGGCCTCGTCCCAAGCCGCTTCATTCAGATAGAGTTGATCCGGCGGACAGGGTTTATAGACCGTATCCATTCGGTTCTTCGCGCCCATCGCTTCTTTGCGGGTCTCGTACTGATCCATGATCGAGTCCCAGCGCGCAATGCGGGCCGGTGTCGTCTGTTCATCCAGCACAACTGTGGCGTCAGGCAGGTAATCGAACAGGGTTTCCAGATGTTCGTGGAAAAACGGCAACCAGTGTTCAAGCCCTTGGTATTTGCGGCCCGCGCTGACGGCCTCGTACAACGGATCTGCCGCACCGCCAGAGCCGAATTCGATCCGGTAGTTCTGGCGAAAGCGCGTGATGGCCTTTTCATCAAGGATCACTTCGGACACCGGCGCAAGTTCGATCAGATCAAGCTTGTCCGTGGTGCGCTGACTTACGGGATCGAACCGGCGTGCGCCGTCCAGAATGTCGCCAAACAGGTCCAGACGGACAGGACCGCCCTCACCCGGTGGGAAGATATCGATGATGCCGCCACGGATGGCATAGTCGCCCGGCTCCATGACCGTTGGCGCCTGTACAAAGCCCATACGCACCAGAAAATTCCGCAAGGCGCCTTCGTCTACGCGGTCCCCGACGCGGGCGGTGAAGGCCGCTTCCCGCAAAACTGACCGCGCTGGCAAGCGCTGCGTCGCCGCGTTCAGCGTTGTCAGCAGAACAAATTGGGATGGCATCCCGTGCACCAATCCTGCCAGCGTCGCCATACGCGCCGCAGAGATATCCGGGTTCGGAGATACACGATCAAACGGAAGGCAGTCCCACCCCGGGAAGGTCACAACCGGCATGTCGGGCGCGAAAAAGGCCAAAGCTTCTTGCATGTGCGACAGGCGCTTGGCGTCGCGTGCCACGTGGATGACGGGGCCACCTGCGCGTTCGACCTCTTTCAACACCAGACGAGCATCAAAGCCCTCTGGTGCGCCGCCCATAAGAATTGGTGTGTTCTGTGCCATACTGGCTGACATGGACCGCGCCTCAGGCGGCGTCAACCGCCGAAAACGCCTGCACTCAGGTTCTGGAACATACCCCAGAGCGCTGTCACAAAGATCGACACCATGCCGATGGCCTGCACAATCAGGCGGTGACGCGTCATCGCCTTGCGCAGCGGTTCGTCTGATAGCTGGTTTCCGGTGATCTTACGGGCTGTCCTGATGCTGAGCCCCCAAACCAAGGTCATAGGTGCCGCCATCAGGAAAATCGCCTGCGCCAGTTCGATGTCAAAAACAAAGGCCAGCACGGCCAAAGTGCTCAGCAGGAAGGACCCGATCGCCGCCATGATCAGTCCGGCTTCTTCGGTGATGAACAGAATGCGGTTACAGTTGATCCGGACAAGGCTTTCAAAATCCTGCTCCGCTTGACCACCCTGTCGCGCTGCGCGTGCCACCATGTCGAACGGAACGCCAATCACCCAATGGCTTGCTGTAGACCACAAAACCGCAAGCCCGATCCAGAACCAGAGGTTGGAGAAAGATCTGAAATCGATCAGTTCGTAAACTGTTTGATGCCAATCCACGCGGCACTCCATTCTAAACGTGAGCCATGTCTAGCGCCCCTTTTCAGGATTGCCCAGACAGGCTGTTCGAAACGGCGAAGACTGGACAATACTGTGGCTTCCAGTGCATCCAAGTGGAAACCGGAACACAGTAAGCGGACATCCACATGCAGCCTGTACAAGCCCCCTTTCCAGCCACACGCTTTCGCCGCGCGCGCAAATCCCAAGCCATGCGCGATCTGGTACGGGAAAACACGCTGACACCGGCCGATTTCATCTGGCCCGTGTTTGTGCGCGACGGTGAGGGCGTATCCGAGCCGATCCCCTCGATGCCCGGCGTGAACCGCTTGTCTGTCGACAACATCGTCAAAGCCGCAAAAGAAGCACATAGCCTTGGCATTCCGGCGATTTGCCTGTTCCCCTACACAGATCCATCCAAGAAAACCAAAGACTGCGCTGAGGCATGGAACCCCGACAACCTGTCGAACACCGCCACCCGCGCCATCAAGGATGCGGTGCCCGAGATGCTGGTCATGACGGATGTCGCACTTGATCCCTATAACATCGATGGCCACGACGGATTTGTCGAAGACGGCGTGATCGTGAACGACCGCACGGTCGAGGCATTGGTCAAACAGGCCCTGTCGCAGGCGGACGCAGGGGCAGACATTATCGGCCCGTCGGATATGATGGACGGCCGTATCGGCGCAATGCGTTCGGCTCTTGAGGCTGAGGGGCATCAGAACGTACTTCTGCTCAGCTATTCGGCAAAATACGCATCGTCTTTCTACGGTCCGTTCCGCGATGCTGTGGGCGCATCCGGTGCGCTGAAAGGCGACAAGAAAACCTACCAGATGGATCCCGCCAACAGCGATGAAGCGCTGCGCCTGATCGCACGTGATCTGGCGGAAGGTGCCGATATGGTCATGGTCAAGCCGGGCATGCCCTACTTGGATATTTGCCGCCGCGTGAAAGACACGTTCGGCGCGCCGACCTATGCCTATCAGGTGTCCGGCGAATACGCGATGATTGCGGGCGCAGGCCAGAACGGCTGGGTCGATGGCGAAAAGGTCATGATGGAAAGCCTGATGTGCTTCAAACGCGCAGGCTGCGACGGGATCCTGACCTATTTCGCGCCAGAAGCGTCCCGTTTGCTGAATAAATAGCGATAACTCGCGTACCATATTCAGAATGCGTGACATTCTGCGCAACAAGGGATAGAATTTCGGCATAATTCGGCGCACAAGCCGGAACAGGCAACCATCGAGAGCGGTAATATGAACAATTTTTCACGACGGGGCTTTGCCCTCGCGCTTGGCGCAACCAGCCTGACAGCGGCATGCGCAAACGGTGTCGGCAGCAATGGCGGCGCACGCATTGATGCGCGCGTTGATGCGACACTGAACCAGATGTATTCGCAATACCCCGGCACAAACACGCTGCGTGCGAAATCCACCGGTATGCTGGTCATGCCGCTGGTGACCGAAGCAGGCCTTGGTCTGGGTGGCGCGTACGGACGTGGCGCACTGCGCATCAACGACGTGACAGTCGACTACTATTCGGTCGCGAAAGCATCGGGCGGTCTACAAATCGGCGCACAGCAATACGCGCACGTTCTGTTCTTTATGACGGACGAAGCACTGCTGAACTTCCGCCGCTCGCCCGGTTGGGCGGCTGGCGCGAACGTCGAATATGCGATCCCGTCGGGTGGCGAGACGCTGGCAGCCGAGACCACGACTTCGACCGCACCGATCATCGCGGTGATCTTTGGTCAATCCGGTCTGCGCCTTGGCGCTACATTGGACGGCACCAAGTACACGCGGATCATTCCCTAAGCCATCACGGCAGAATTTGAAAGGGGGTCGAGTTTTCTCGGCCCCTTTTTTCATGTGCGCACAACAAAAAAGGGCCGGAAAACTCCGGCCCTTTTCTAACCTTGTCGAAAAGATCAGCTGCGCGCTTCGCGGATCAGTTTCAGGATATCCTGAGCAGCCTCGGGGATGTTGGTGCCCGGACCAAAGATCGCTTTCACGCCTGCCTTTTTCAGGAAGTCATAGTCCTGCTGCGGGATAACACCGCCACAGATGACCAGAATATCCTCGGCGCCGGCCTCTTTCAGGGCCTGAACCAGCTGCGGTGCCAGCGTTTTGTGGCCAGCCGCCTGACTGGAGATACCGATGACGTGCACGTCATTGTCGACGGCGTCCTGCGCGGCCTCTTCCGGTGTCTGGAACAGCGGGCCTACATCAACGTCAAAGCCGATGTCGGCAAAGGCTGTTGCGATGACCTTGGCACCACGATCATGACCGTCCTGCCCCATCTTGACCACCAGCATACGCGGGCGGCGGCCTTCTTGTTCAGCGAACTCTTCGACTGACCGCTGGATCGCGGCAAAGCCTTCGTCGCCTTCATAGGCCGCGCCATAGACGCCAGCCAATGTCTTCACCTCGGCGCGGTGACGTCCGAATACTTTTTCCATAGCCATCGAAATCTCTCCTACCGAGGCACGGGCGCGTGCTGCCTCAACTGCCGCTTCCAGAAGGTTGCCACCTTCGGCGGAACGACGTTCCAGTTCGGCCAGTGCCGCTTCGCAAGCCGCCGCATCGCGGGTCGCGCGGATGTTGTTCAGACGCGCAACCTGAGCTTCGCGCACCTTGTCGTTATCGATATCAAGGATGTCGAGGTCGTCTTCTTTCTCAAGACGATACTTGTTCACGCCGACGATCACGTCTTCGCCACGGTCGATTAGCGCCTGACGGGTCGCCGCTGCCTCTTCGATACGCAGTTTAGGCATGCCGGAAGCCACGGCTTTGGTCATGCCGCCCATTTCGTCGACTTCTTCGATCAATTTCCACGCGGCTTCGGCCAGATCGTGGGTCAGCTTTTCGACGTAGTAGGAACCAGCCAGCGGATCGACGACCTTGGTCACGCCGGTTTCTTCCTGAAGAACCAGCTGCGTGTTTCGTGCAATGCGCGCACTGAAGTCTGTGGGCAAAGCAATGGCTTCGTCCAGCGCGTTGGTGTGCAGCGACTGCGTGCCGCCCAGAACCGCGCTCATTGCCTCGTAAGCCGTCCGGATCACGTTGTTGTAGGGATCCTGTTCTGCCAAGGACACGCCGGATGTCTGGCAGTGGGTCCGAAGCATTTTGGAACGCTCGCTCTTGGCACCCAGATCGGTCATGATGCGGTGCCACAGCATCCGCGCGGCACGCAGCTTGGCGATTTCCATGAAGAAGTTCTTGCCGATGGCAAAGAAGAACGACAGGCGGCCTGCGAATTTGTCCACGTCCATGCCACGGGCCATCGCCGTGCTGACGTATTCCTTACCGTCCGCCAGCGTGTAAGCCAGTTCCTGAACAAGGTTCGCGCCAGCCTCTTGCATGTGGTAGCCCGAAATCGAGATCGAGTTGAACTTGGGCATCTCGTTCGAGGTGTATTCGATGATATCCGCGATGATCCGCATCGACGGTTCCGGCGGATAGACATAGGTGTTGCGCACCATGAATTCCTTCAGAATGTCGTTCTGGATCGTGCCGGACAGAACCGAGCGGTCATGCCCCTGCTCTTCCCCTGCTACGATAAAGTTCGCAAGGATCGGAATAACCGCGCCGTTCATCGTCATCGAGACCGAAACCTTGTCCAGCGGGATGCCGTCGAACAGGATTTTCATGTCTTCAATGCTGTCGATGGCCACACCGGCCTTACCAACGTCGCCCACAACGCGTGGGTGGTCACTGTCGTAACCACGGTGCGTGGCAAGATCGAAGGCAACCGACACACCCTGCTGACCGGCAGCAAGGTTGCGACGATAGAAGGCGTTGGATTCCTCGGCTGTCGAGAAACCTGCGTACTGGCGGATCGTCCACGGACGACCTGCATACATTGTCGCTTTAACACCGCGCGTGAACGGGCCGATGCCCGGAAGGCTGCCCATATGCGGCAGGTCCTTCACATCGTCTTCGGTGTATAGTGGCTGAACCGGAATGCCTTCCAGCGTGTTCCATGTCAGGTCATCAAGGGGCCGGCCACGCAGTTCCTTTTCGGCCAGCGCCTTCCAGTCGTCTTTGTTGGCTGTCATGTCAGTGTCCTTCCGTAGTGCAAGCCGTCCCCGAATGCGCAAATCGCGCGACCAAAGCGGGGTGGCATGGCGAATGGGAATGCGCGGCACGGGCCTGGCCTGTCCGGCATTGAATTTTTTCTCGGCCCGAGGGGGCGAAGCTATTCGTTTTCAACGCAGTCGCGCCTATATTGATAGGCATGAGACGGATACTTGCCTCTGCCCTTGCGGCGTTGATGTTGTCTGGTCCCGCAGCGCACGCCGCTGACGGAGCCGCAGGTGTGCCCATTCTAGAAGCGGGCAACCATGAATTGTCTGAATTTCTCTGGCTGAAACGGCCCATCGTCGTCTTTGCCGACAGCCCCGCCGATCCACGGTATGTGGAGCAGATCAACCTGTTGACCGAACGGCTGGATGTTCTGGAAGAGCGCGATGTGGTCATTCTGACCGACACCGATCCAGCGGCCCAATCAACCATCCGCACCGAACTACGCCCGCGCGGTTTTATGTTTGTCCTGATCGCAAAAGACGGCACCAAGGTGCTGCGCAAGCCGTTCCCTTGGGACGTGCGCGAAATCACACGATCTATCGACAAACTGCCATTGCGCCAGCAGGAAATCCGCGACCAGCGCAACGCATTGCCATAAGCCACGGCAAACCCCGACTGGCCCGCGTTCATGCCGAACGTGGCCTGAGCCGTGGGGGCGTTCATCACGCCCCCTGCTATCGGGGATTGCCGGATCATCGGCTTATTCGAACTCCATGATCACTTCGTCGACGGCAAGGTTGTCACCAGCCGATGCGTTGATCTTGGACACGACACCCTTACGCTCGGCGCGCAGGATGTTTTCCATCTTCATCGCCTCGACGGTGCACAGCGCCTGACCTTCCTGAACCTCTTGGCCGACTTCGACGTCGACTTTGACGATCAGACCCGGCATCGGGCAGAGCAGCATCTTGGAGGTGTCCGGCGGCAGTTTTTCCGGCATCAGGCGCGCAAGTTCGGCCTGACGCGGGGTGCGCACGTGAACTTTCAGATCAGCACCGCGGGACCGGATACGGAACCCGCCCGAGATTTTGCCAACCTTCAGCACCAGCGGCGCACCATCAACGTCCATCGTCGCCAACTGATCACCCGGCGTCCAATCACCAGATACGCGCAGCTCTGCACCATCTTCGAAACGGACGGTCGAACCGTCACGATCCGCAGCGATAGTCACGTCATAGCTTTGACCCTGCAGGGCAACGTTCCAGCTTTCACCAACGTGGCGTTCGTGGTTATCCAGACGCCCCGAGATACGGGCGCGACGGATTTCCGCGACACGGTTCATCGCTGCCGTTGCCGCTGCGATCCGGCGCAGATCGGCATCGCCCAGTTCAACGCCTTCGAACCCGTCAGGATATTCCTCGGCGATGAAAGCCGTGGTCATATTGCCCGAGGTAAAGCGTTCGTGGTCCATAACCGCAGACAGGAACGGCAGGTTGTGACCAATGCCTTCGACCTCAAAGCTGTCCAGCGCGTTGCGCATCACTTCGATGGCTTCGGCACGGGTCGGGGCCCATGTGCACAGCTTGGCGATCATCGGGTCGTAGTACATCGAAATCTCGCCGCCCTCGTAGACGCCGGTATCGTTACGCACGATGCCAGCACCCAGTTCGCCTTCTGCCGGCGGACGGTAGCGTGTCAGACGGCCGATGGACGGTAGGAAGTTGCGGTACGGGTCTTCGGCATAAAGACGGTTTTCAATCGCCCAGCCGTTGATCTTCACGTCGTCCTGAGTGATCGACAGCGGCTCGCCATTGGCGACGCGGATCATCTGTTCAACCAGATCGACGCCTGTGATCAGTTCGGTCACAGGGTGTTCCACCTGCAGACGTGTGTTCATCTCAAGGAAGTAGAAATTCCGGTCACCGTCGACGATGAATTCCACTGTACCCGCGCTGGTGTAGCCCACTGCCTGCGCCAGAGCGACAGACTGTTCGCCCATCGCTTTACGTGTGGCTTCGTCAAGGAACGGCGACGGCGCTTCTTCGACAACCTTCTGGTTGCGGCGCTGGATCGAACATTCGCGTTCGTTCAGGTAGACGCAGTTACCATGGGCATCGGCCAGAACCTGAATTTCGATGTGGCGCGGCTGTGTGACGAATTTCTCGATAAAGATACGGTCATCGCCGAAGGACGACGCTGCTTCGTTTTTGGACGACTGGAAGCCTTCACGCGCTTCTTCGTCGTTCCACGCGATCCGCATGCCCTTACCGCCGCCACCGGCAGAGGCCTTGATCATCACCGGATAGCCGATCTCGTTCGAGATTTTGACGGCTTCATCGGCGTCTTCGATCAGACCCATGTAACCGGGAACGGTGCTGACGCCCGCTTCCTGCGCGATTTTCTTGGACGTGATCTTGTCGCCCATTGCTTCAATCGCTTTGACCGGCGGGCCTACGAATGCCACACCTTCGGCTTCCAGCGCCTGTGCGAACTTGGGGTTTTCCGACAAGAAACCATAGCCCGGGTGAACGGCCTGTGCGCCGGTCTGACGGATGGCATCCATGACCTTGTCGATCACGATGTAAGACTGGTTTGCGGGCGGCGGGCCGATGTGTACGGCTTCATCGGCCATCTGCACGTGAAGCGCGGCTTTGTCAGCATCCGAATATAGCGCGACCGTCTGGATACCCATCTTGCGCGCAGTTTTGATCACACGGCAGGCGATTTCGCCGCGGTTCGCGATCAGGATCTTGTTGAACATGTCCGTCCCTTTCCAGTCATGGCTCCTGCGGGTCCTCTCCCGCTGGGGCAAGGCATGAAAAAACCGCCAAAGCCAGACGGCTTTGACGGCGTTTCAATAGTGATCGGTCCCAGAAGGGACCGGCTGTTCAGATCAGCAGCGTTCCGGATAGGATTGGCAATAAGCGACGTTGCCGCCTGCGCCAACAATTGCGCCGGTCGCGATGTCGCCATCAACCGCTGCAGCTGTACCTGCACCCGCGGCCGCGCCGATGAGTGCCTGTTCGCCAAGCGTGTCGCCACAAGCCGCAAGGCCGAAGAGCGCCACGATAGCAGAGATTTGTGTGAGTTTACGCATTTGGAATGCTCCTTTTGATTTCTCGCCCTGTGCTGATGGAATAGCGCGAAAACAGCCAAAAGGTTCCAACAATTCGTGCGCACACCTGCGTGATCGGCAGATTTTTGCCCGAACTGCATAAATTCAGAGGAAAAAACGGGCGGCTGGCTCGGGGATGCGCCAAGCCGCCCTTTAGGGGAAGGGTAACGGTAATCGCGCAGCAGATCGCCTGCCTGCGCCGTCAATGACCCGTTAAGGGACATCCAGAGGCTGACAAAAACATTCCCACCTTCCAAGAGGTTGAATGCTTTTGCACGCGGATCGGCTTGATCCCGCCTCTTATCGGATGCCCTAAGCAGGATCATGCCCATAAATCCTGTTCAAACGCTTCGGGAAACGCGTGACGCGCAGCCTTTTCGTCGATGACCAGCAAAGATTCATAGCTTTCCGGATCGAACGGATCGTCCACCGGCAAAACTTCGCGACCGAACAGCCAGCTCAGGCGTCCCGCGTCCAGATTGCCCCGTTCGAACGGTTCGGTCCCGAAATGCAGCCACAACGCGTTCATGAACCACAAGTCCGCCTTGCGATCAGGCGAGCGGCGATCGGCAAAGCGTTCGCGACGTGTGATCGGCGTGACCCCTTTGGGGTTCGGACGGCGAATGGTGAATTGGAAATCTGTACCGGGAAGACGCCCCGGGAAACCGCGATGTTTCAGCATGTGCCGCCCTCCACCAAAGTAAAGGACATCGCGCGGCAGGGTGTCAGGACGGCCTCAGCGGGCCGTCCCGACGAAAACTTATTTGAATTTGCCTGTGTATTCCGGCTCGACGCTGATCGGCTCCGGATCAATGATGACAAACTCTTCTTCTGTCGAGCTGCCGCCACATGCCGCGAGGGTCGCGACAAAGCCGAACAGCGCGAAGAATTTGATGCTCTTAGACATGCTCTTCTCCTGTATCCATTTTTATGGGCGTCGCGGGCCTTGGGTCCCGACTGCCCCGTTTTTGAGGTGGCTCCCTGGAGGAAACCGTCCTTAGGAATACAGGAAGACGTGTCGCAAAGATACGTTTTGCCAGCGCAATCCGTGACTTGTGACTCGAAAGCCGCAAAAGCGGGTTCAAAGTAACGACGCCGCGCAAGATATTGTGTTCGCATTAAAATGCCTCCCAGATGCAGAGACCATCAGAGATGCTGAAAAGTTCGAAAACCTGCAAGGCATCAGGATCGGCAACACCAAATTCAGTTGGCCTGTCACCCATACTGATCACTACCTGAGAAGCGCTCAGGCCCTGCCCTGCGACGTCCTGCAGCACGTAATCCGAACACAAGAATTCCAGATCGCCCGTTGAAACGGCCAGATCATCCGTGGTGTTGGACAGTTCCGGCACAACAAAGCGGTAGCGCAGCAGGTCCATGTCCTTCAGGACTTCCTGCAAATCAGCTATCCGGTCGGATGGCAGGATAATGGACTGCGCAGAGGCAGAGGCCGCAAAGACAGCGGTAGCGAACAGCGCGATAACGTTTGGAATGGCTATGAAGTTTGTGAGAAAGTCGCAGCCCCGACCACCTGATGGTGCTCCTCCCGCCGGGGCCGCGTGACTGCGGATCTTATCCGCTGTCGTTAACTCTGTGCCCGAGTTGCGGTCAATCGCCACGCTCGGTGCTGGAATCATTAGCAGATTGCAAACATTACGCAACAGGTTATCTGAATGCCGGAAATCCCCCGCATTCAGCGCCTGTTCGCGCACGTCATATTTGCACTGCCAAGTCGACATTCTGGTTCCTTCAGAACAAGATTGGAGCGCGCGACAGACGCCGCGCGCAACGGATCACAACGGGATATTGTCGTGCTTTTTCCATGGGTTGGTAAGCTGCTTACCACGCAAGGATGCAAAGGCACGGCTAACACGGCGACGCGTGGACCGCGGCTGGATGACCTCATCGATAAAGCCGCGTTCGGCGGCCACGAAGGGGTTCGCAAAGCGGTCTTCGTATTCTTGCGTGCGTGCTGCGATTTTCTCGGGATCGCCCAATTCGGAGCGGTAGAGAATCTCTGTCGCACCCTTCGCACCCATCACCGCAATCTCGGCTGTGGGCCATGCGTAGTTAAAGTCACCACGCAGGTGTTTGGACGCCATAACGTCATATGCACCACCGTAAGCCTTACGCGTAATCACGGTCACTTTCGGGACCGTTGCTTCGCCGTAAGCGAACAGCAGCTTCGCGCCGTGTTTGATAACACCACCGTATTCCTGCGATGTGCCCGGCAAGAAGCCCGGAACATCAACCAGCGTCAGGATCGGGATTTCGAAGCAGTCACAGAAGCGCACGAACCGCGCGGCTTTGCGGCTGGAGTCGATATCCAGACAGCCCGCCAGAACCATCGGCTGGTTCGCAACAACACCCACGGTCTGCCCTTCCAGACGGACAAAGCCGGTGATGATGTTTTTCGCGTAATCTTCCTGAATCTCGTAGAAGTCGCCTTCGTCCGCGATTTTGGTGATCAGCTCTTTCATGTCATAGGGCGTGTTGGGGTTGTCGGGGATCAGTGTATCCAGCGACTCTTCCACACGGCCCGGTTCATCAAAGAAAGGACGAACAGGCGGCTTTTCGCGGTTGTTCAGCGGCAGGAAGTCGACCAGACGACGAACCTCGGCCAATGCCTCGACATCGTTTTCGAACGCACCATCGGCAACAGACGATTTCTTGGTGTGAGTGGACGCACCACCCAGTTCTTCTGCGGTGACGACCTCGTTGGTCACGGTCTTCACAACGTCAGGACCGGTGACGAACATGTAGGACGTATCCTTCACCATAAAGATGAAGTCTGTCATCGCGGGGCTATACACCGCACCACCCGCACAGGGGCCCATGATGACGGAAATCTGCGGGATCACACCGGACGCCATGATGTTGCGCTGGAACACTTCCGCGTAACCCGCAAGCGACGCAACGCCTTCCTGAATACGCGCACCACCCGAGTCGTTGATGCCGATCACAGGCGCGCCGTTTTGCATCGCCATATCCATGATTTTGCAAATCTTCTGCGCGTGGGTTTCCGACAGCGACCCGCCGAACACGGTGAAGTCCTGCGAGAAGACATAAACCATACGGCCGTTGATCGTGCCCCAGCCGGTCACAACACCGTCGCCTTTCGGGCGGTTTTCCTGCATGCCGAATTCGGTGCAGCGATGGGCGACAAACATGTCGAACTCTTCAAAGCTGTCTTCGTCCAGCAGCAGCTCGATGCGTTCGCGCGCTGTCAGTTTGCCCTTGGCGTGTTGCGAGGCGATACGCTTTTCACCACCACCCAGTCGGGCCTCGGTGCGGCGATCCTCAAGCTCTTGCAGAATATCTTTCATCGGACGGCTCCCTTCGCTGTTCTATGCTGCATCGCAGAGCAAGGGGGCTGGCTCAAGGAAAATTCGGCAAATTTGCAAAGTTTGAATAATGTCAAAATCGAATATTGCAAAATCGCAAATACGCAAACGCGCTGTTGCAAATCATTCTGGCAATGGACAGCCCCCATGTGCCGCCCTACCACTATACCATGAAAAACGCCCCTGACGTCCGGTTTATGGACCGGTCAACGCCACCGCATATTTTGACGCTGATCTTACTGGCCGGAATTTCCGCGCTGGTCATGAACATGTTTTTGCCCAGCCTGCCAAAGATGGCCGAGTACTTTGATGCCGATTACGCGCTGATCCAGCTGTCTGTTGCGGTTTATCTGGGCGTGAACGCGGTGTTCCAGATTTTCATCGGCCCCGTGTCCGACAAACTGGGCCGACGGCCCGTGATCCTTGGCGGGATCGCTGTCTTTCTGATTGCGACGCTGGGCTGCATCTTTGCCACGAACATCTGGGTCTTTCTGGCATTTCGTATGATGCAGGCCACAATCGTGACCGCGATGGTCCTAAGCCGTGCGGTTGTGCGTGATATGGTCCCACAAGATCAGGCGGCCTCAATGATCGGTTACGTCACCATGGGCATGAGCGTGGCGCCCATGATCGGCCCCGCCATCGGTGGCGTTTTAGACCAGGCGTTTGGCTGGCAGGCGAATTTCTGGGCCTTCTTTGCATGTGGCATTCTATTGCTTGCACTGGTCTGGCACGATCTGGGGGAAACCGCTGCTAAGTCCTCGCTCAGCCTAGGCCAGCAGTTCGGCGAATACCCCGAGCTTCTGAAAAGCCAGCGTTTCTGGGGCTATGCGTTGTCTTCTGCATTCTCGTCAGGCGCGTTCTTTGCTTACCTTGGCGGCGCGCCGTTTGTCGGATCCGTGGTCTTTTCCCTGCCCCCTGCGATGCTGGGCCTGTATTTTGGTGCACCCGCGCTTGGTTACTTCATGGGCAACTTCATTTCTGGGCGCTATTCGGTACGCATTGGCGTGAACCGCATGGTCCTGTGGGGCGCGCTGATCAACGGCGTGGGCATCGCCATGTCGCTGGCATTGTTCGGACTGGGGTTGGGATCAGCGATCAGTTTTTTTGGCTTCATGACCTTCGTGGGTTTGGGCAATGGCATGACCATTCCCAACGCGACCGCCGGCGCCCTGTCTGTGCGCCCACATCTGGCGGGCACGGCCTCTGGCCTGTCCGGCGCGATCATGATTGGTGGCGGCGCGCTGTTGTCGGCCCTGGCGGGCATGCTGCTGACGCCAGAGGCAGGCGTATGGCCCCTGCTCTGGATCATGCTCAGCACGTCGATCTGCGGTGTTCTTGCCATTGTGTGGGTCATTCACCGCGAACGTCAGATTTCAGCACTGGACGCCACCAGCTAAATTTTGCAAACCTTTGCAAAGAACATTGCAAAGGCGCAAAATGGCTGTCCAGAAACTCTATGTCGGCGCAAAGCTTCGTGAATTCCGGTCGCGCCTTGCGCTGACCCAAAAGGACTTTGCAGCCAAGTTGGGCGTGTCCCTGCCCTATCTGAACCAGATGGAGAACAACAACCGCCCCGTATCATCGGCGGTTATTCTGGCCTTGGCGCAAGAGTTCGGCTTTGACGTCACCGAGCTTGGCCACGGCGACACGGAACGCCTGATCACCGACATGCGCGAGGCTTTTGCCGATCCGGTGTTCACCGACACGCCCCCACTGGCAGACCTGCGGCTGGTGGCATCAAACGCCCCTGCCCTTGCCCGATCCTTTCTGGAATTGCACCGCGCCTATCGCCAGACCCATGAACGTCTGGCATCCCTCGACGAAGCATTGGGCCGCGAAGGATCGCAGCTTCAGCCCAGCCCGTGGGAAGAAGTGCGCGATTTCTTCCACTATTGCGACAACTACATCGATGCCGTCGACCGCGCGGCCGAGCATTTTGCCCAAAGCCTGGAAGGCCGCGGCGACGTGCGCAGTGCTGTCATCACCCATCTGGAAAACCACGGCATCCGCGTCACCATCGGCCCGATCCGAGGCCTGCGCAACTACGATGCCTTGAATAAGACACTGACCTTGTCGGAATACGCGACGCACGAAACTCAGACTTTCCAGATCCTTTTGCAGGTCGCCCTGCTTCAGCAGGAAAAGCTGCTGGATGCGACATTGGACTTGGCCCGTTTTCAGACCGAAGAGGCGCGGATCATCGCGAAAATCGGCTTGGCCAACTACTTTGCCGGTGCGGTTCTGATGCCGTACAACGCGTTCCTGAGCTCAGCACAGGAAACGCGGCACGATCTGGAACGGCTATCGACACGGTTCGGTGCATCCATCGAGCAGGTCGCGCACCGTCTGTCTACGCTGCAACGCCCCAGCGCCAAGGGTATCCCGTTCTTCTTTGTCCGCGTCGATCAAGCGGGCACGATCACGAAACGCCATTCGGCCACACGCCTGCAATTCGCCCGTTTCGGCGGGGCTTGCCCGCTTTGGAACGTACACAGCGCCTTTGAAACGCCCGGTCGTTTTCTGCGCCAGCTGTGCGAAACGCCCGACGGTGTGCGCTATCTGTCACTGGCGCGGGACGTGTCCAAAACTGGCGGTCAATACGGTGCGCCTGTGCGCCGCTTTGCCATCGCTTTGGGATGCGAGATCAAGCACGCGGGCGCGCTGGTGTACGGCGATGGTCTTGATTTGGCGCGCGACGATGCGTTCGAGCCTATCGGGATTTCCTGCCGGATTTGCGATCGTAAAAACTGCCATCAGCGATCGGTCCCACCGCTTGAACGCAAGCTGACAATCTCGCCCGACCGCCGCGATATCCTGCCTTACGACGTGCAGTAGGTCTGGTTCGGCCAGTCACGCGCCAAGGCCGCCATGACCTGGGCATCGTCTTCGGTCAACGGCCCCTCTGCATGGGGCCGAAACCGCATGCGGAAGGCATCAAGCACCTGTTCGCGATTGTCGTCCGTAACGCCAAATCCAAAGCGGATCGCGTTTTGGTAAAAATCATCTGCGTCGTCGACCATCTCTGGCCAGATCGCCAATCCACGCAAAGCCAAACGCCGCCAGTCAAAGCGCCTGCCAGGATCGATTTTGCGTCCCGGAGCCATGTCTGAATGGCCGATCACCCGTTCAGGCGTGATCGACCAGCGGTCCATGATACCCGTCATCAGTGTCTCAAGCGCAGTCATCTGCGGTTCGGAAAAAGGCTGCGATCCGGTGTTGGAAATTTCGATCCCGATAGAGCGTGAGTTCATATCGGTGATGCTGCCCCACTGCCCCGCGCCCGCGTGCCAAGCGCGCTTGGCCTCATCGACAAGCTGCCAGACCGTGCCGGTTTCGGAAATCACGTAGTGGGCAGAGACCTGTGCTTCTTCGTTGCACAGCCAGTCACGCGCTTTTTCGGCGCAATCCATGGCGGTGTAGTGAAGCACGATATGGTCAGGCTGCGCGCCATCACGTCGCGGCCCGAAGTTGGGCGATGGATGCCAGATGATGCTCAGTTGCTGCTCCGCACGGCGCGGAACGGTGCCGGGTTCCATGTGCAGGCGAAACCGTCGCCGTCACTGTCCAACCCTTCGCGGTCTTTCTCGGGACCGCCGCTGGCCAGAAACGCTTCTTGGGCCAGATCGGGGCTGGCATAGGCGGCACAGTTGCGTTCTTCCTTGGCCTTGCTGGCAAAGCTAGACCGACGGTACAGCGACTGTCCTACCACGTTTGTGGTGCGCAGCGCGTAATCAACGATATTCGGACCCGTCGCGCCTTCGCGTGTTGGCAGGGCTGTGGGCTGGATCACCTGATAGGCCGCTTGGTTTTGTGCACGCAGAGCGGCGTCTGCCTGAATGCTGCGTTCGTCAGAAACAGCGCCGAAGTCGTTTTCGTTGGAAATCCCGACCGAGTTCGAAACGACCTGCGGCGGCGGGTTGGACGGCGATGCCTGAACCGGCACCTGACCCGAATTTGCCGCCCGCAATGCTGCCATGGCGTCGGCCTCAAGGCTGTCATCAGCCGCACTTGCTGTCGCTGCGGCAGAGGTAAAGCTGCCCTGTGGACCCAATGTCGAGGTGCTGACAGAGGCCGCAGGCGGGATCACCGCCGTGCTGGGTGCGCGACCTTCCAGTCGCGCATCGACCGCTGCGCGGCGGTTGCCATCCACGTTGTCAAAACCAACGCCAGCCGCACTATCGGGGATCGAGGGCGAACATGCCGCCACAGCAGAAAGTGCGAAAAATGAAGCAACCAAGAACCGCATGGTCATGTCCCTAACAGGTAAAACGCAGCCGGATTACCACCATTTCTCGGGCTTGGCCACAAAGCCTGCGGCCTGCTCAAGAGCGTAGGCGGTATTCAGCAGATCGCCTTCTTCCCACGGACGACCGATCAGCTGCAGGCCCAGCGGAAGGCCGGTGCTGTCCAAACCGGTCGGCACCGAAATACCCGGCAGACCGGCAAGGTTCACAGTCACGGTGAAGACGTCGTTCAGGTACATCTGGACCGGATCGGCGTTCTGCATTTCTCCCAGACCAAAGGCCGCCGACGGTGTCGCCGGTGTCAGGATCGCGTCGACGCCTTGGGCAAAGACATCCTCGAAATCCTTTTTGATCAGCGTACGGACCTTACGGGCGCGGTTGTAGTACGCATCGTAGAAGCCAGCCGACAGAACGTATGTGCCCACCATAACGCGGCGCTGCACTTCGTGGCCGAAGCCTTCCGCGCGGGTTTTTTCATACATTTCGGTGATGCCGTCGCCTTTACCGATCTGCGCGCGGCGGCCGTAGCGAACGCCGTCATAGCGTGCGAGGTTCGAAGACGCCTCGGCGGGGGCAATCACATAGTAGGTCGGCAGCGCGTATTTGGTGTGCGGCAGCGAGATATCGACAATCTTCGCGCCAGCGGCTTTCAGCATTTCCGTGCCGTCTGCCCACAGCTTTTCGATTTCGGCGGGCATGCCGTCCATGTGGTACTCTTTCGGAATACCAATGGCTTTGCCTTTAATGTCGCCTGTCAGCATCGCCTCGAAGTTCGGCACAGCCAGATCGGCGCTGGTCGAGTCTTTGGGGTCGTGGCCGCACATCGCTTCAAGCATGATGGCTGCGTCGCGCACGTCTTTGGTCATCGGGCCCGCCTGATCCAGAGAGGACGCAAACGCCACGATGCCCCAACGGGAACAACGGCCATAAGTCGGCTTGATGCCGGTGATGCCGGTGAAGGCCGCAGGCTGGCGGATGGAACCGCCGGTGTCTGTACCGGTCGCCGCCAGACACAGATCAGCGGCAACGGCCGAAGCCGAACCGCCGGACGAACCGCCCGGTGTCAGTTGACGATCGTCAACCTTCCACGGGTTCACAGCGTTGCCGTAAACGGATGTTTCGTTGGACGAGCCCATGGCGAATTCGTCCATGTTCAGCTTGCCCAGCATAACCGCGCCAGCATCAAACAGCTGCGTGGTGACAGTGGATTCATATTCCGGCTTGAAGCCTTCCAGAATGCGCGATGCCGCCTGAGACGCCACACCTTTGGTGCAGAACAGGTCTTTGATACCCAAGGGCAAACCACACAGGTCCGGCGCATCGCCCGCCTTGATGCGTTGGTCCGCCGCCTTCGCCATATCCATTGCGATTTCAGGCGTTTTGTGAACGTAAGCACCCAGCGCATCCGCGCCTTCGATGGCGGACAGGCATGCCTCGGTCAGTTCAACAGATGTGACGTCGCCTTTGCGCAGCGCGTCGCGCGCTTCGGCCAGCTTCAGTTTATTCAGATCAGACATTATTCAACCACCTTCGGAACCGCGAAAAAGCCTTCACGCGCGTCGGGCGCGTTTGCGAGGATCTTGTCCTGCTGGTTTCCGTCCGTGACGCCATCCTTGCGGCGCTTCAAACGCATCGGCGTGACCGAGGTCATCGGTTCGACACCTTCAACATCGACTTCGTTCAGTTGCTCGATGAACCCGAGAATGTCGTTGAATTCTTGCGCCAACGCGGGCAGCGCATCGTCTTCGACCTTGATGCGGGCCAGTTTCGCCACGCGCCGTGCGGTCTCTGTATCAATGGACATGGGCCATACCTTGTCTGTCTTTGGGTTTCTTGCAGTCGCGTTTAAACCCGCGTTGCAAAACCCGCAAGCGCATGGGGGCATTTGCGGCCCCCTTACCCGCAGAAACAGTATCGCTTTTGCCTCTTTTGGCTCTACCATCACGCAAAACAATTCAGGGAGAGCTTGCAATGAACATTATCTGGCTTGGACACGCATCGTTCCGCATCGAAATCGGCGATGCCGTTTTGCTGGTGGATCCGTGGCTGAACGGCAACCCCAGCTTTCCGACCGAACGCGCCCAAGAGGCCACCAAAGGTGCGACGCATATCCTGCTGACGCATGCCCATTTCGATCACGTGTCCGAGGTTGTCGACCTGTCCCGCGCCCTATCGGTTCCCGTCGTGGGACAATACGACCTGATGGGCTATTGGACCGAGCACGAGAAAATCGAAACCATCGGCTTCAACAAAGGCGGCACGGTGGATTTGAACGGCATCAAGGTCACTATGGTGCACGCTGTTCACTCCTCGACATTCCAAACGGCAGACGGCCCCGTCGCGCCAGGTAGCGAATGCGGCTTTATGATCTCGGGCGAAGGACACACGATCTATGTCTCTGGCGACACCGACGTGACCGCCGACATGGGCGTGTTCAACGCGCTGCATGAACCGGATATCGGCATCCTCGCCGCTGGCGGGCATTTCACGATGGATATGAAACGTGCAGCTTTCGCCGCGAAAACCTTTTTCAATTTCAAAACACTGATCCCCTGCCACTACAAAACGTTTCCAATTCTTGAACAATCGGCAGAGCTTTTGGTGCAGGCCCTGCCCGATACCAACGTGATCGAACCCGAGGTGCTGGTGCCAATCACGCTTTAAAGCCGCTAACTCTCTGCTTTATCGAACGGGTTCTTCCCGTGGGGATCATTTACGCCTATAGTTGCCGCAACAAAGACAATACGTTGAACAGGCATCCATGGCGCGTAAGAAAACCACGGCGAAACCCAAAGCCACAGCCGCCGCAAAACCCGCAGTTCCCGACCATGTGAACGTGATGATCGTCGCTCAGGCCGGACGTCTGCAGTGGGAAGCAGCCCTGTTTGCCCTGTCCTTTGCGCAAAGCGGCACGTCCAAGCGGTTCCGCCTGTTCATCGCCGAACCTGCCGAAGGGTACAAATGGCCCGGAGAGCCAGGCATCCGGAACAACGAATTGCGCGAGATGCTGACCGAGTTGGGCGCAACATTTGTCACCTTTGAAACCCATCACTTCGGCCCCACCTATCCCTATGGCAACAAGATCGAGGCGCTTAAGGCGCTGCCCAAAGGCGAACCTTTCATCTTTTTCGACACAGACACGCTGGTTCTGGATGCGCTGGACAAGGTGCCGTTCGATTTCGACAAACCCACAGCCTCGCTCCGCCGTGAAGGCACTTGGCCTGTTCTGGAACTCTATGGTCCGGGCTACACGGACATCTGGAAATCGCTTTATGACAAGTTCGGACTAAAGTTTGAAAGCTCGCTGGATCTGTCCCAGCCCGACGAATACTGGCGCCGCTATCTCTATTTCAACGCGGGCTTTTTCTACTACCGCTGCCCGCACGAATTCGGCGATAGATTCCTCGAATACGCTCTGGCCATCCTGAAAGACCCGCCACGTGAACTGGTCTGCCAGAGCCTTGATCCATGGCTCGATCAGGTCGCCCTGCCATTGGTTATCCATGCATTCGGTGGCGGGCGCGATGCTTTGCCCGAAGGGCTGTTAGACGGCAGCGTCACCTGTCACTACCGCGTTATCCCGCTGCTTTACGCCCGCGAAGACGACAAGGTTGTGAATACACTTCAGGCGATTACAGCGCCCAATAAAATCAAGAAAATCCTGAAGAATTACGATCCCTACAAACGGATGATCTATCAGGGACGCGGCGACAAAGTGCGTGCTATGTTCGACCGCAATGACCTGCCGCGCAAAGAACAGGCGATCCGCAACCGGATCAAATCCGCGGGTTTCTGGATGCGCTAGGGCTTGCATGTCAGACATCACGCGTTGCTAATGTCCTCCGTAACCAATGGGAGGCATTGATGACTGAAGATTCCACACCCGGATTCGATACGCTTTTGATCCACGCGGGCGCCCGCCCCGATCCGGCCACTGGCGCACGCCAGACCCCGATTTACCAGACCACGGCCTATGTGTTCCGCGATGCCGAACACGCTGCCGCACTGTTTAACCTGCAGGAAGTCGGCTACATCTATTCCCGCCTGACGAACCCCACTGTCGCCGTGCTGCAAGAACGCATGGCTGCCCTAGAAGGCGGCGTTGGCGCGGTATGCTGTTCGTCCGGTCATGCGGCGCAAATCATGGCGCTGTTCCCGCTTATGCAGCCCGGCTGTAATGTCGTTGCCTCGACCCGTCTTTATGGCGGCACGGTCACGCAGTTCAGCCAGACAATCAAACGTTTCGGTTGGTCGGCCAAGTTTGTCGACTTTGACGATACAGATGCCGTTGCCGCCGCTATCGACGACAACACGCGCGCGATTTTCTGTGAATCCATCGCCAACCCCGGTGGCTACATCACCGATCTCGATGCGATCTCGAAGGTCGCCAACGATGCGGGCCTGCCCCTGATCGTCGACAACACCTCGGCAACTCCCTACCTCTGCCGCCCGATCGAACACGGCGCGACACTGGTTGTGCATTCCATGACAAAGTACCTGACGGGCAACGGCACGGTCACGGGCGGTGTTGTTGTGGATTCCGGCAATTTCGACTGGTCGGCATCCGACAAATTCCCGTCGCTCAGCGCGCCGGAACCTGCCTATCACGGCCTGAAGTTTCACGAAACGTTCGGACCCTTGGCCTTTACCTTCCACGGCATCGCCATCGGCCTGCGCGATCTGGGCATGACGCTGAACCCGCAAGCCGCGCATTACACGCTGATGGGGGTCGAAACCCTGTCCTTGCGGATGCAGCGCCATGTTGAAAACGCGAACACCGTGGCCTCATGGCTGGAACAGCACCCAGCCGTCGAGCGCGTCACATACGCGGGCCTGCCTTCGTCCCCCTACTACGACCGTGTCGAACGTATCTGTCCGAACGGCGCAGGCGGGTTGTTCACTGTGGCGCTGAAAGGCGGCTATGACGCTTGCGTCAAATTCGTCGATAGCCTTGAACTGTTCAGCCATGTGGCCAACCTTGGTGACACCCGTAGCCTCGTGATCCACTCGGCCTCAACCACGCACCGCCAGTTGACACCGGAACAGCAAACCGCAGCCGGTGCGGCACCCAACGTGGTTCGTATCTCAATCGGGATCGAAGACGCGAAAGACCTGATCGCGGATCTCGGCCAAGCCCTGGACAAAGCGTCCAGCTAACCATCTGCGCGGCCCGAGGCCGTAAGCCGGAGGCGACAGGCCGAGATATCGAGCGCGTGGGCCACAGGCCCGCGCACCACTTACAAACAAAAAACCCCGCGTCTCCGCGGGGTTTTCTTTGTCTTATGCGAACCAAATCAGGAAATCTTGGTCAGCAGCTCATCCAGCGACTTCTTCGCGTCACCATAGAACATGCGCGTGTTGTCTTTGTAGAACAGCGGGTTCTCGATGCCCGAGTAACCTGTGCCCTGACCACGTTTCGATACGAACACCTGCTTGGATTTCCAGCATTCCAGAACCGGCATGCCAGCGATGGGCGAATTCGGATCTTCCTGCGCGGCAGGGTTCACGATGTCGTTCGAACCGATAACGATCGAGACGTCTGTTTCCGGGAAGTCCTCGTTGATCTCGTCCATTTCCAGAACGATGTCGTAAGGCACCTTCGCTTCGGCCAGCAGAACGTTCATGTGGCCCGGCAGACGACCCGCAACGGGGTGGATCGCAAAGCGCACATTCTTGCCTTTGGCACGCAGACGACGGGTCAGTTCCGCGACGTTCTGCTGAGCTTGGGCAACCGCCATACCGTAGCCCGGGATGATGATGATGCTGTCTGCATCTTCCAAAGCCTGAGCAACGCCATCAGCGTCGATTGCGATCTGTTCGCCTTCCACTTCCATAGCCGGACCAGCCGCACCACCGAAGCCACCAAGGATAACGCTGATGAACGAACGGTTCATCGCTTTACACATGATGTAGGACAGGATCGCACCGGACGAACCAACCAGCGCACCAACAACGATTAGAAGGTCGTTGCCAAGGCTGAAGCCAATCGCGGCCGCCGCCCAACCCGAGTACGAGTTCAGCATGGACACAACAACCGGCATGTCCGCGCCACCGATACCCATGATCAGGTGATAGCCGATGAACAGAGCTGCCAGTGTCATCAGTGCCATCGGCACCACGCCACCTGTCTGGAAGTACCAGACCAAGCAGACGATCGACAGAAGTGCGGCAGCTGCGTTCAGCAGGTGACCACCGGGCAGCTTGATCGCGGCCGAGTTCACCTTGCCCGCCAGTTTGCCATAGGCAATGACAGAACCTGTGAAGGTCACAGCACCGATGAAGATACCAAGGAACAGCTCGACCCGCAGGATCGAAATCTCGACACCATCTTTCTTCGCCAGAAGTGCTGCAAAGCCCTCAAGCGATTTCTTGGCCGTGTCGTCCATAGACATCACGTTGCCCAGCTCGATGTGCGCGTTGAAACCAACGAACACAGCGGCAAGACCAACCAGAGAGTGCATCGCCGCAACCAGTTCCGGCATCTGGGTCATCTGAACCCGCTGCGCCAGTTGGAAGCCAATCACGCCACCCAGCGCGATCAGGATCAGCGATACATACCACAGGCCCGCACCCGGACCGACCAGCGTCGCTGCCACAGCCAAAGCCATGCCCACGATGCCATACCATACAGCGCGTTTCGCGCTTTCTTGGCCCGACAATCCCCCAAGCGAGAGAATGAAGAGAACCGCTGCGACAACGTAAGCCGCTGTTGTGAAACCGAATTCCATTGTTTCTACCCCTCAGCTTACGATTTCTGGAACATGGCGAGCATGCGCCGTGTCACAAGGAAGCCGCCGAAAATGTTGATGCCTGCCATGAAGACCGACAGACCGGCCAACAGGATCACAAGGAACGAGCTGGACCCGATTTGCATCAGGGCACCCAGAATGATGATCGACGAAATCGCGTTGGTGACAGCCATCAGCGGTGTGTGCAGCGAATGCGACACGTTCCAGATGACCTGGAAGCCGACGAAGACCGACAGAACGAACACGATGAAGTGCTGCATGAAGCTGGCCGGTGCAACCAGACCAACACCAAGGATCAGGGCCGCCATGACACCCAACAGGGTTACCTGCTGTTTTGTCTGGGCCTTGAACGCCGCAACTTCTTGCGCGCGCTTTTCTTCCGGCGTCAGTTCCTTGGCTTTTTCCTGCGGCTTCGCAGCAATCGCCTGAACTTTCGGCGGCGGCGGCGGGAAGGTCACAGCCTTTTCATGGGTGATGGTCGCGCCACGGATGACGTCATCTTCCATGTTGTGGTTTAACTGACCGTCTTTTTCAGGCGTCAGGTCTGTCATCATGTGACGGATGTTTGTCGCGTACAGTGTGGACGACTGTGTGGCCATACGGCTCGGGAAGTCGGTGTAACCGATGATGGTTACGCCATTTTCCGTGACGATCTTCTCGTCCATCACGGTCATCTTACAGTTGCCGCCCTTTTCAGCCGCAAGGTCGACGATAACCGAGCCCGGTTGCATGGCCTTAACCATGTCCTCGGTCCACAGTTCCGGCGCTTCGCGGTTCGGGATCAGCGCTGTGGTGATCACGATGTCCACTTCCGGCGCCAGTTCGCGGAACTTCTTCAACTGCGCTTCGCGGAATTCCGGCGATGAAACAGAGGCATAGCCACCTGTGGCCGCGCCGTCCTGCTGTTCTTCTTCAAAGTCCAGATAGACGAACTCAGCGCCCATGGATTCAACCTGCTCGGCCACTTCGGGACGAACGTCGAACGCCAAGGTGATCGCGCCCAGCGATGTGGATGTACCGATGGCGGCCAGACCGGCAACACCGGCGCCCACAACCAGAACCTTGGCGGGCGGTACCTTACCAGCAGCCGTCACCTGACCGGTGAAGAAGCGGCCAAAGTTGTTACCCGCTTCGATTACCGCGCGGTAACCGGCGATGTTTGCCATGGACGACAGCGCGTCCATCTTCTGCGCGCGGCTGATACGCGGAACCATGTCCATCGCGATGACAGAGGCACCAACATCAGCGGCCTGCTTCATCAGCGCTTCGTTTGCAGCCGGATAGAAGAACGAAATCAGCAGCTTGTCAGCTGTCAGAAGTTTCACTTCGTCTTCGGTCGGCGGGCGAACTTTGGCAACGACGTCAACCGTTTTCCAAAGATCAGCAGCCTTGGCGATAACTTCTACGCCCGCTTCGGCATATGCCTCGTCGGAGAACCCAGCGGCAGCACCCGCGCCGGATTCAATCGCGCAATCATACCCCAGTTTCTGAAGCATCTTCGCCGAATCCGGGGTCATCGCTACACGCGCTTCGCCCTCCAGAATTTCCTTTGGCGTCCCTATTTTCACGGTCTCTGTCCCCTCTCGTGTCAGAACAAGCCTATTGATGCACTGCACCACCAACCCTTTTGGGTCCGTGATACTGACCTACCACAGCCAGTGCGATGCAGCCATAGACCATAACAAACAGCAAAGCAAAAGCCACATTGCGCTTTGTTGCGTAACGACATGCTGCGCCGCAATAAATGTACCTTAACGTCTCACCCCTTAGGTCCGGATCGGACCCTTTGGCCCGCAATGCGGGTGAAACTACAGCAACGAACAGAGGCAAAGTCAGCAATCCGTAAGCGAACTAAGTCCGGAGTGTAGCCAATCGCCTTTCACGGTAAGCCCCGAGAATTGTTTCGTTTTCCACCGTTCGCCCTGCCTTTCTACACCAAAATTTGGCGGGCCAAACAAATTTATTTCGCGGTTTCAAATAGATAACGATATACAAGTGTGTACAATTGCATGCCATTCCGAGCACTGACAAAAAGTCGCGGACCTGCAGGCAAAAACTTTTCTGCAATTCCGGATTTTCACAACGTTGCGTCACTCAAATCGCCAAATTGGCGAATCTCTTCGCGCTCTACTTGCAGTGTTTGCCCCCTGCGATACGCTGCCGGAATATGAGGGAGGAACACCATGGATTTGTCAGGCAAACACGCGCTTGTCACAGGCGGCGGAACAGGTATCGGACTGGCTATTGCACAGGCACTGGCCAACGCGGGCGCCGAGGTCACGATCACGGGGCGCAGGCTCGAAGTTCTACAAGATGCCGCCAGTGACCGCATTCATCCTCTGGCCATGGACGTCAGCGACGAAGCTTCAGTGGTTAACGGTTGCGCCGAGGCCGTCGCCGCACGCGGTCCGATCCAGATCTGCGTGCCGAACGCAGGCATTGCCGAAGGTCGCAGCATTCTCAAGACCGATCTGGATTTCTGGCGCAACATGATGGCCATCAATCTGGACGGTGCGTATCTGACGATCCGTGAATGCCTGAAATCGATGAAAGATACCGGCTGGGGCCGCGTTATTGCGGTGTCATCTATTGCCGGCGTGAAGGGGCTGAAGGGCGCGCCCGCCTATTCGGCCTCGAAACACGCGATGATCGGACTGATCCGTGGGCTGTCGGCGGACTATGCCGGACGCAACATGACTTTCAATGCGCTCTGCCCCGCCTATGTAGATACCGAGATCATAACGCGGAACGTGAGTTCGATCATGGAGCGTACCGGCGTCGATGAAGATAAGGCACGTCACATGATGGTGGGTCTAAACCCCCACGGCAGGTTGATCGCCCGATCCGAGGTAGCTGACGCTGCGTTGTGGTTGTGTGGCGATGGGTCGGCCAGTGTAAACGGTCAGGCGATCCAGATCGCAGGCGGCGAAGTCTAGGCGGCACAGACAAAACAGGGGGCAAGCACAGTGGCAAGCATCGGTACAATCGCACGCCGGACATTTCTGTTTGGCGCTGCCGCCGTCGCGGGCGGGGTCGCCTTTGGTGTCTGGCAGGTCAAAAAGGACCGCCCCAATCCCTTGCAACTTGCCGAGGGCGAAACCGCTTTATCCCCCTTTGTTGTTATCGACAGCGACGGCGTGATCATTGTCACGCCGCGCGCTGATATGGGCCAAGGCACACAAACCACACTGGCCGCCCTTGTCGCGGAAGAACTTGATATCGCTTGGGAGGATATCCGCGTCATCCACGGGCCGCCGTCGAAAGTGTATTACAACCACGCTTTGTTGGCCGACGGTTTGCCGGGCAAGACATACGAACACTCTGCCTGGGCGCGCGCGTTTGGTGACGCGCTTGGCGGTGTCGGCAAACTTCTGGATTTGCAGGTCACTGGTGGCTCGACCGCTATGAAGGACGGGTTCGAAAGAATGCGCATCGTCGGCGCGACCGCACGTCAGTTGCTGGTGAAAGCAGCGGCAAACAGGCTGTCGGTGCCTGTAGGTCAATTAAAGACGCAGGACGGACAGGTCATCGCGCCAGACGGCACCGCCATTCCCTACCCCGATCTCGCCGCCGAGGCCGCACAGCTGGAACCGGATGATGTTATTCTGCGCGATCCATCCCAATGGCGTTATGTGGGCACATCGATGCCGCGTCTGGATGTGCCCGCGAAAACAAACGGAACGTTGCAGTACGGCTTGGACATCCGTCTGCCTGACATGCGCTTCGCAAGCCTTCGCAAAGCACCGTTCGGCGCGCGTGGCGTTGCCTCTTATGACGCGAGCGCGGCGCTCGCGCTGGATGGGGTGGATAAGGTTGTCGAATTGGACAGCGGCCTTGCTGTCATCGCATCGAACACATGGTTGGCAATGAAGGCCGTCAACATGATCGATGTCGACTGGGACATGGACGATGGATCAATCGACACCGACATGGCCTTTGCAGTATTGACCCAAGCGCTTGATACAAAGCCCAATTCCAAGATGCGGGACGACGGCGATGCCGACAGCCTGCCGGATGGTGCGACCGAAATCACAGCCGATTATCAGGTGCCATATCTGGCCCACTCGACGTTAGAGCCGATGAACGCAACGGCTTGGGTCACCGCTGACGGGCTTGAAGTATGGGCAGGCAATCAGGCCCCACTTTTCGGACGGACAGCCTCCGCAAAAGCGGCTGGACTGGATGAAGACCGCGTGACCCTTCACACCCCCCCGATGGGCGGCGGCTTTGGCCGACGAGGCGAGATTGATTTCATGGTCGCAGCCACCCAGGTTGCCATGGCCCTGCCCGGCGTTCCGGTTCAAACCGTCTACAGCAGGGAAGAAGACTTTGCCCACGACTTCTATCGTCCGGGCGCGGTTGCGCGGCTGCGTGGTGCGGTTCAGGATGGCAAACCTGTTTTGTTCGATGCCGCGGTCGCCGTGCAGTCCTGTACGCAGCAAGTGATGGAACGCTGGCTGGGTTTTGCGCCGTCAGGTCCCGACAAAGTGGCTGTCGAAGGCCTGTTCAACCAGCCCTACGCCATCCCGAATTACCGCGTCACCGGACATCTGGCAGATTTGGATATCCCCGTGGGGTTCTGGCGATCTGTCGGCAATTCCCACAATGCCATTTTCCATGAATGTTTTCTGGATGAACTGACCATCGCAGCAGGAGCCGACCCGCTACAAGCGCGGCTGGATTTGATGCAGCCAGAGGACCCGGTTTCGGCCAAGGTTCTGGCAGCTGTTCGGGACATGTCCGGCTGGACCGGTCAGACGCCCGACGGTGTGGGACGCGGCGTGGCGTTTTGCCATTCCTTCGGGACACCCGTCGCACAGGTCGTTGAGGTACACCAGACAGACGCAGGCGTCAAAATCGCCAAGGTTTGGATTGCCTGCGATGTCGGCACTGCGCTTGATCCGGACAATATCCGCGCGCAGATGGAGGGTGGATGCCTGATGGGCCTGTCCTCTGCCATTGGCGAGGAAGTGACATTTAAAGACGGTCAGGTCGACCAGCGAAACTATGGGGCGTACCCGCTGATGCGCATAAATTCCGCGCCGGACGTCGCGGTGGAAATCCTACAGAACAACCCCGCTCTGGGCGGTGTCGGAGAGCCCGGAACACCCCCTGCGGCCCCTGCCCTGGCAAACGCCATTTTCGATCTGACAGGCGTCCGAATCCGGTCTTTCCCGCTGGGCAATACGGTGAAATTCGTCGCGTAATTCCCCCTGAAAATGCACCATAATCAGCGGTTTTCACCGGATTTCCCCTAGAAAACCGTGCCGGATCACATTTCAGCCGCATTGTCGCCAGATGCGTCCCTAAAGTTGCCTCAATGTATCTTTAGATACACACGTGAACGTCCCGCAGTGCGTGGATGAGTAACGGTATGAGGATCGGCAGCGTAGCCTGCTGAATTAGGGTAGAAAAGTTGGCAACGTACGAAGTCCAGTTTTACACGGTTGATCCGAACGGGATTATTCCGACCGGTACCGGCCAACAGTTCACCTGGACCACTGCCGACTATGGCGGCTACGCCATCATCACCGACAACGAAACCAACGGCGGCGACCTTTATCTGGACGATGACAGCGCTGGGGGCGAACAGGCCACAGCAACTGTTGTCGTTGGAACGTCACAGGTAAATACCACCGTTGACGCCGAAATGGTATGGACGGTTACGGATAACGTCACCGGCGAAACCTTCCAGATTGTCCAGTTCGAAGTCGAAGGATCCGGCGGGGGTATGTACACCCTTTCCGAGGTTCCGCTGATCGAAGGCCGTTCGTATACGGTCAACGCATACGACTCGAACCCCAACGCTTCTGCTGGCGACGCGGCCTTTACCTATGCCGACTATGTCGTTGGTGACGATATTGTCGAAGGCACCTCGGGCAACGATTACATCGATGCCAACTATTCCGACGCCGAAAACGAACGCATCGACGAACCCGAAAGCGCGACAGGCGCTGACAGTGTTGTTGCGGGAGCTGGCGACGATACCGTGTTCGCAGGCGTCGGCGACGACACCATTCACGGCGACGCGGGCAACGACCAGCTAAATGGCGAAGCGGGCAACGACCAGATTTTCGCAGGCACCGGCAATGACACCGTGTCCGGCGGCGACGGAAACGACAGCCTTTACGGTGCGACAGGAAGCGACTCGCTTTCTGGTGATGCCGGAGACGACGTCATTTACGGCGACAGCAGCGTCGAGACGCTGAACTGGGTCTTTGAAGGTGATCAAGGCACAGACCTGACCGCTGGCTTCACCCAGAACACCGGCGATATCGACGTTTCGGTCAGCTTCTCGACAACCGATCCCGCAAACGCGGATTTCGAAGTCGACACACAGAACGATCAGTATACCGAAGCTGGCGAACCGTTTGTTGAAAACTCGTCACTGTTTATCTTTGGTCAGGGCGCCGCCTATACGTCCACCACAACGATCGACTTTGCGGCGGCGGCAGGTTCTACGGTTTCTGGCGAAGTCGAAAACGTCACCTTCCGTATCAACGATATCGACTGGGGTGACGCGAACCACACCGATATCGTTACCGTTCGTGCCTACGACGCGCTCGGCAATGAAATCGTTGTCACGCTAACCCCCAGTGGCGGCGACACGATCAGTGGCAACACGATCACCGCAAACACAGTCGCCAACGCGACCTATGATGCGGATGGGTCTGTCCTTGTTGAAATCGCGGGCCCCGTATCGTCGATCGAGATCGACTATTCGAACGGCCAAAGCGGTACACAGGGTATCTGGCTGACCAACATCCAGTACGAAACTGTCCCGACTGCGGGCGGCAACGACACCCTGTTGGGCGGCGACGGCAACGATACGCTTTATGGTGAATTCGGCGACGACTTCCTTGATGGCGGTCTTGGCAGTGACACCCTGTTTGGTGGCGACGGCAACGACTATCTGCTGTCGACTAGCAACGACGTAGCAAACCAGCCGAATTATCTGGACGGTGGTACCGGCAACGACACCATCGAAATTTCCGGTGACTTGACAGGTCTGGACACCATCCTTGGTGGCGACGGCATCGACGAACTGCGCCTGTACCCAAGCGACGGGCGCGACCTGAACGTCGATATGACCACCGGCACAACGTCGGATGGCATGACCGGCGCACAAGAGTTTTCGGGAATCGAAAACGTCACCACCGGCGAAGGCAATGACACCGTCACGGGAGATGCAGGTGACAACGTCATCGCGACCAACGGCGGCGACGACTCGATCCTTGCTGGCGACGGCAATGACACACTCTGGGGTGGCACAGGCAGCGACACGCTTGAAGGCGGAGCCGGTGCTGACATGCTCAACGGCGACAGTGGTATGGACTATGCGTCCTATACCACCTCTGACGCTGCTGTTTATGTTGACCTTGGCACCAATACCTTTACCGGCGGTCACGCGGAAGGCGACCAGAACTGGGGTGGCCTTGACGGTATCATCGGCTCCGACTTCAACGATACGCTGATCGGTTATGACGGGTCTGGCGCCGACTGGACCAACGCCATCTACGGTGGCGCGGGCGACGACTATATCGATGGTATGGGGTCGGACGACTCGCTTTACGGTGAAAGCGGCGCTGACTCGATCATCGGCGGCACCGGCAACGACTATATCGACGGTGGCACCGAAAGCGATACGCTGGTCGGTGGTGAAGGTGGCGATACATTCGTCGGCGGCGACGGCTTTGACTACATTGATTACACCGGCTCGACCGCAGGTGTTAACGTTGATCTGAGCACCAACACATTCTCGGGTGGTGACGCGACAGGCGACACCATGGTCGACACGGTCGAAGGTGTTTGGGGTTCGGATTTCAACGACTCGATCACGGGTGCTGACGTTGGCCCGTCCAGTGACAACCTTATCGACGGTGGTGCGGGCGACGATACGCTAAGCGGCCTAGGTGGCAATGACACCATCGACGGCGGCATCGGCAACGACAGCATCATCGGTGGCACCGGCGCTGACCTTCTGGGTGGTGGCGATGGCAACGATACGATCGTCGGCTCGGAAAACGACACGATCCTTGGTGGCACCGGCGACGACTACATCCAGCTTGAGGATCTGGGCGAAGCTGGCAGCGGCACGATCACCATCGACGGTGGCACCAGCAACCAGACAACAGGCGACACGCTTGATCTGAACGGCCTTGCCGACCGCTCGACCCTGATCCGCAATGTGGATGAGGTGACCGGCGAAACATCCGGCTCGGTCACGTTGCTGGACGGGACAATTGTCACCTTCAGCAACATCGATCAGGTCATCTGCTTTACGCCGGGCACACAAATCCTGACCGAAACAGGTTTCCGCGCAATCGAAGACCTGAAGGTCGGCGATGGGCTGATCACAATGGACAACGGCATTCAGCCGCTGGCTTGGATCGGCTCGCGGTCGGTTCCGGCTGTGGCCAACTTTGCCCCGATCCGCATCACCAAAGGTGCGCTGCCCGGTTTGGAAAACGATCTGGTCGTCTCGCCCCAGCACAAAATGCTGCTGTCCGGTGGTGACGTAGACCTGCACTTTGGCACCGACGAAGTCTTTGCCCCCGCAGCGCATCTGGTCAACGGTGACACGATCCGCCGTGAAGAAGGTGGCATGGTCACATACATCCACCTGATGCTGCCGCAGCACGAGGTGATCTTTGCGGAAGGGGCCCCGACTGAAAGCTTCCATGTCGGCAAAATGGGCCTGAAGTCGCTGTCGGCTGAATCGAAAGAAGACCTGTTTGATGCGTTCCCGCATCTACGCTTCAACCCCGACGCATACGGCCCGACAGCACGCCGTTGCCTACGCAGCTATGAAACCGCAATCCTGACTGGCAGCATTCATGCAGCGGATGAAGATCAGACGGTAGCTGCCTGATAAAAAAGACTTATGCACTCTTGCGGCCCGGAAGGGATTTCGCCAAGGACCACGCGCGCGCTGCTTCGCCAAAGGCCTGAAACAGCGGTCGGGAAACAGGGTCGATGCCCGCTTGCCATTCGGGGTGCCATTGCACGGACATGGTAAAGCCCGGCGCACCTTCAACATAGATCGCTTCCGGCGTGCCATCAGGTGCTAGCCCATCGACCACGATCCGGTTTCCCGGTTTCTTGATACCCTGACCATGAAGCGTGTTTGTCAGCACCTCGCGTGATCCCATCAACTGATGGAACGGCCCGCCCTCTGTGAAAGTGACGGTGTGGCGAAGGGCGAATTTTTCCTCGATCGTGCCATCAGGGGGCATCCGGTGGTTCATCCGGCCCGGAAGGTCGCGGATTTCCGGATAAAGGCTTCCGCCCATGGCGACGTTGATTTCCTGAAAACCGCGGCAGACACCAAAAATCGGCTGACCGCGTTCGATGCAGGCGCGCACCAGCGGAAGAACCAAAGCATCACGGCACCGGTCAAAGGTGCCGTGCGCTTCTGTGGCTTCTTCGCCGTATTCCTCGGGGTGGACGTTTGGCCGACCGCCCGGCAACAGGAAACCGTCGCATAGATCCAGCAGTTCATTGACCGTGACCAAACGTGGGTCAGCGGGGATCAACATAGGCACCGCTTCGGACACTTCTGCCACCGCTTCGTTCACCATCGCGCCCCCTGCCTGAACGCAGTAGGTTTCGTTGATCAAGTGGTGGTTCGTGATAATGCCGACGACCGGACGGGCCATGACGGGTGCCTTTGTTGTTTCTTTCCCTCAATAGGTAGTGCAATCCCCGAGGACATAAAAGCCCCGTCAGATTTCAGCGACCAATCCCACCGCCTCAATGCCTGCTTTTGCGGCGGCCGCGTCGTTGTCAGACGTATCGCCTGTGACCCCAACGGCCCCAAGAACACGACCTTTAGCATCGCGCACCAAAACGCCGCCCGGTACGGGAATCAAATTACCGCCATAAGCGCCGTTGGCTGCGGCGATGAAATAGGCCTGTGCTTCGGCGCGGGCCATTTGGGCTGTACCAGCCATGCCCAGCATCACAGTGCCATAGGCTTTGCCGTGGGCGATCTGGAAACGTCCGGGGGCTGCATCGTCTTCGCGTTCGAAAGCCTGCACATTGCCGCCTTCGTCCAGAACGATAACGGACAGCGGCTTCATGTCATTCGCGCGGCCATGCTCGATTGCCTTGCGGATGATGGTGCGCGCGCGGCGCAGGGACAGATTTGCCATGTGTTTCCTCCTCATGTGCAAAGGGGCGGAAGAACCGCCCCCTGATTAGTGATGTTCTGGCGCGGCTTTAGCCTGCTTTCAACTCAAGACGTCGCTGGTGCAGAACCGGTTCGGTATAACCCGACGGCTGTACACGACCCTTGAACACCAGATCGCAGGCCGCTTGGAACGCGATGCCGTCAAAACCCGGCGCCATTGGGGTATAAAGCGCGTCACCCGCGTTCTGCCCGTCAACGACCTCGGCCATGCGCTGCATGATCTCCATCACCTCGGCTTCGCTGACCACATCATGATGCAGCCAGTTTGCAATGTGCTGGGCCGAGATCCGGCAGGTCGCGCGGTCTTCCATCAGACCGACGTTGTTGATGTCCGGTACTTTGGAACAGCCGACACCCTGATCAACCCAACGCACCACATAGCCAAGTATGCCTTGCGCGTTGTTTTCAACTTCGCGGGTGATCTGGTCCTTGCTCCATTTGCGGTAGCTGGCGGTCGGGATATCCAGAACCGTATCCACATGGGCACGGCGGCCCCCTTTGCGCAAACGTTCCTGCACGGCAAAAACATCAACGGTGTGGTAATGCAGCGCGTGCAGCGTCGCAGCGGTCGGTGACGGAACCCAAGCGCAGTTCGCACCGGATTTCGGGTGGTCAATCTTGGCTTCCAGCATTGCGGCCATCTTGTCGGGCATCGCCCACATGCCTTTGCCGATCTGCGCCTTACCGGACAGACCACATTCCAGACCGATATCGACGTTCCGGTCCTCGTACGCACCGATCCACGCCTTACGCTTGATAAAGTCCTTGCGGCTGAACGGACCGGCCTCCATCGAGGTGTGGATTTCGTCGCCGGTACGATCCAAGAAACCTGTGTTGATGAAAGCCACGCGCGATTTCGCGGCGCGGATGCATTCCTTCAGGTTCACCGAAGTGCGGCGTTCTTCATCCATGATGCCAAGCTTGACCGTGTACTGCGGCAGGCCCAGAACCTTTTCCACATGGGTGAAGATGTCGTTCGCAAACGCTACTTCTTCCGGTCCATGCATCTTGGGCTTAACGACGTAGACGGAACCGGTGACCGAGTTGCCGCTTTCGCGACCCAGATCGTGTTTCGCGATCAGGGCGGTAACCATCGCATCCATCAGACCTTCATAGATTTCGCCGCCGTCTTTGGTCAGGATCGCAGGGTTGGTCATCAGGTGGCCCACATTGCGCACCAGCATCAGTGCGCGGCCTTTCAAAACAACTTCACCCGCCCCATCCGGCGACGTGTAAACGCGGTCGGCGTTCAGCTGGCGGGTAACCGTTTCGCCGTTCTTTTCAAAGGTATCGACCAGATCGCCCTTCATCAGCCCGAGCCAGTTGGAATAGGCCAGAACCTTGTCTTCGGCATCCACACAGGCGACGGAATCTTCGCAATCCATAATGGCGGAAATCGCGCTTTCGATCTGAACATCAGCCAGACCACACTGATCGCGGCTGCCGATCGGGTGCGTACGATCGAACACCAGCTCAACATGCAAGCCGTTGTTTTTCAGCAAGATTGAATCGGGCGCTTTGGGGTGGCCTTTATAGCCGACGAACTTTTCCGGCGCTTCAAGCGGGTTATCATCGACCAGAAGAACACCCTGATGGACATAGTAGCGCTGTGCGTCCGCGTGGCTGCCACCGTTGATCGGGAAAGCGCCATCAAGGAACACGCGCGACCGTGCAACAACGCGCGCGCCGCGACCCTTGGCATAGCCGCCTTTCGGCGCAGGGCTACCCATGGCGTCGGTGCCATAGAAGCCGTCATAAAGGCTGCCCCAACGGGCGTTCGCGGCGTTCAAAGCATAGCGGGCATTTGTGATCGGAACGACAAGCTGCGGACCGGGAACCGACGCGATTTCAGGATCAACGTTGGCGGTGTCGATTTCGAACTCGCCGCCTTCGGGCAGCAGGTAACCGATTTCTTCCAGAAATGATTTGTAGGCTTCGTGATCATGCGGCGCTTTGCGGTTCCGGATGTGCCATTCGTCAATCTTCTGCTGAAGCGCCTCGCGCTTATCCAGAAGCGCCTTGTTCTTTGGCCCCATCTCGTGTGCCAAATCAGACAGACCTTTCCAGAAATCATCAGATTCCACGCCAGTGTCAGGCAATGCCTGCGTTTCAATAAAGTCGAAAAGGGTTTTGTCGATCTGTAGCCCAAACTTTTCGATCCGATCAGACATATAAGCCTCCCTCAGTCAGTATGCCGTTGTGTGCGGTCGCCCCGATGCGAATAGATACGTTGTTTCCGATGGGAAACAAGGCGGAAAAGCAGGAAACTTTTTCAAATCGAGCAAAACATCGGATTAGGTCTTTTGCTCCGGCGATTTGCCTTGGTTCGCGCGGCGATGCCTTCGACATCTGTCAGAACAGTAGCGCACCTCATCCCAGACCTTTTCCCACTTCTTTCGCCAAGTGAACGGCCGCCCGCAGGTTGCGCAGGTCTTTTGCGGCAGGTCGGATTTGCGTTTTCCCCGTGGCATCAGAAATCAAAGCTCTGCTGTCGGCTGTCTGACGTATCGGTCCGCCTTTTACGCGGCGCACGGTCGTTGACGAAATGCCCATCTTTGTCCTTGCGGCTGGCATGCTTCACCACAACACGCGCTGCGGTCTTCCCGAATGACGGATCGCGACGCACTGCCCAGATACGATCCCGCGCTTCTTTTGAGGCCTGCGCCAGATCGACGATGGCGCGCGGATAGGTGCGCCCGATTACCCTGCCCTCGCCGTCCCAGCGCCATGGCTCTTGCAGAAACCGGTCCGGCACCTCGGCCAGTTCCGGGCACCACCGGCGCGTGAAGGCACCTGTCGGGTCCTGATCCAGCCCCTGTTTGACCGGATTATAGATGCGCAACGTGTTGATGCCCGTTGTCCCCGACTGCATCTGCACCTGCGGCCAATGAATACCCGGTTCATAGTCTGTGAACGCGCGGGCGAAATGCTGCCCGCTGTCCCGCCAATCGATCCAGAGATGATAGGACGCAAAGCTCATCAACATTGCGCGCATTCGGAAATTGATCCACCCCGTAGCGTTTAGATAGCGCATGCAGGCATCCACAAACGGCACGCCTGTTTCGCCATTTTCCCACGCAGTCAATGTGGCCCGATCAGCTGGGCGCGACCTGAGGGTTTCAAAAGCGGGATGCAGGCAGCGATGCTCAAGCTCCGGTTCGTCTTCGAGCTTTTGGGTAAAATGATCCCGCCACGCGAGCCGCCCTTGAAAGCTGCGGAGCGACCCAAGCCAACCATCCCGCGTGCAGCGGCGCATTTTCTGTTCATGCGCTGTGCGCTGCACCACTTCACGGATCGACACAGCACCAGTGGCCAGATGAACCGAAAGGCGGGAACAGGCATGTTCGGCAGTGACAGGCGATGACATCGCCTTGCGATAGCTCTGCCCGCGCTCGGCCAGAAAGCTTTCCATGGTTGCCAACGCCGCCGTGCGCCCACCATGCTGCCGCTGCGGACAATGATCATGCGGCGCATCAGGGACCGGATCGCTTGCAAGGGAAACAGGGTTTAACGCCTTTGGCGCAGGCAAAGCATCTTTGGAAAGAAACGCGTTTCGGTGTTTTGACCAATTATCCCGGTCACCCAATCGCCGGACGACAGCGCTTTGTGGCAATTCTTGCCAAATGACGCCCGCGTCGCGCGCCCATGCGGCAACGCGTTTGTCACGGGTGTATGTCCAATCGTTACCTGTTTCTTCGTGACTGATCAGGTGGGTCGCATCGGCCTCGGACAAAACCTTAGCCAGTTCTTCAACCGCATCGCCACACCGGATCACCAAATCCGACCCAACAGCGCGCAGTTGCTCCCGCAAATCGTCGACCGCTTCGGCAAAAACGGAAAACTGGCGGCCTGAGGTATCGCTCAGCCGCCAGTAGTCTGTTTCGAAAATGTACAGCGGTATGACATCGCCAATCTCGACAGCGCGCATCAGCGCCGGATGGTCAGCCAATCTCAGATCCCGTTTGAACCAAAGAACCGCTGTTGTCATGTTTAGTTGTCAGGGGTGCCCGAAACGGACCCTGTCGCGTTGCCGCCCGGCGCGTAATTGCCGCCGTCGTAATTCTCAAGAACGCTTGTGCCCACGTCGGCGGGTGCCGTGCTTTCTTCGCCGCCTTGGTACACCACATAGGTCACGAAAGCCGCCAAAAGGATCGCCGCATAAACCATTGCCGCCTTGATCCCGAAGAGCGGTGTCTTGTGTTCGTATTCTTGCGTTTCGATATTTGTATTCGGTGCAGACATTGTATCCTCACTCGTCGGTTCGGTTAACTGGTTTTGGACCCGAAAAATTCAAGCCCGATCTGCTTTAACAACCGTTGAACCCGTCCTATTGTTCCAACAAAGCGCCGCGAAGCATCGCGCGACAGCAGTCACCTGATACAGGAGGTCCCCGTGAAGGACGCCAGCCCTCAGACCATTTATTTGAAAGATTACAAACCCTTCGGCTACGTCGTTGATGATGTGCACCTGACCTTCAAACTGGCGCCCAACTGCACGCGGGTCGTCAGCAAAATCACCTTTTCACCGAACCCCGATGCGACTGACCGCCAGTTCCGTTTGCATGGCGAGCAGCTGAAACTGATCAGTTCTAAAATCGACGGGACGGATGTAAGCCCTGTCATGCTGGACGACGGCCTGGTGGTCGATGCCCCCAACGAAACATTCGTGTGGGAGGCCGAGGTCGAAATCGCGCCCGAGGCCAACACCGCTTTGGAAGGGCTGTATATGTCGAACGGCATGTACTGCACCCAGTGCGAGGCAGAGGGTTTCCGCAAGATCACCTATTACCCCGACCGCCCCGATGTTATGAGCGTCTTCACCGTGCGGATCGAAAGCGATCTGCCAGTGCTGCTGTCCAACGGTAACCCAGTGGCCCAAGGCGAAGGCTGGGCCGAATGGCACGATCCGTGGCCCAAGCCGGCCTATCTGTTCGCGCTGGTGGCCGGTGATCTGGTCAACCACCCCGACCGTTTCGTCACGCAATCCGGCAAGGATGTGGAACTGAATATCTGGGTCCGCCCCGGTGACGAAAACAAATGTGCCTTTGGCATGGAGGCGCTGAAAGCGTCGATGCGTTGGGATGAAGAGGTCTACGGTCGCGAATACGATCTGGATATCTTTAACATCGTGGCCGTCGATGACTTCAACATGGGCGCAATGGAAAACAAAGGCCTGAACATTTTCAACTCGTCCTGCGTTCTGGCCTCGCCCGAAACAAGCACCGATGCCAACTTCGAACGGATTGAGGCGATCATCGCGCATGAGTATTTCCACAACTGGACAGGCAACCGCATCACCTGCCGCGATTGGTTCCAGCTGTGTCTGAAAGAGGGTCTGACCGTCTACCGTGATAGCCAGTTCACATCGGACATGCGCTCGGCTCCGGTGAAACGGATTTCCGATGTGATCGAATTGCGCGGCCGTCAATTCCCCGAGGATCAAGGCCCCCTGTCCCACCCTGTGCGGCCTGAAAGCTTTCAGGAAATCAACAACTTCTATACGGCGACTGTGTACGAGAAAGGCGCAGAAGTCATTGGCATGCTCAAACTGCTCGTAGGGGATGACGCCTATGCCAAAGCGTTGGACATGTACTTTGATCGCCACGATGGTCAAGCCTGCACGATCGAGGACTGGCTACAGGTATTCGAGGACGCGACAGGCCGCGATTTGACCCAGTTCAAGCGTTGGTATTCGCAGTCGGGCACGCCGCGCCTTGCCGTGTCTGAGAAATTCGAAGACGGCACCTATACGCTGACCTTCAAACAACACACGCCCCCGACACCCGGTCAGGATGTGAAAGAACCTCAGGTGCTGCCCATCGCTGTTGGTCTTCTGGCGCAAGACGGGACCGAGGTGACGCCGACAACCGTTCTGGAAATGACCGAAGCCGAACAAAGCTTTGACTTCGGCGGACTGGACGCGAAACCGATCCCGTCGATCCTGCGCGGCTTTTCGGCCCCTGTGGTGTTGGAGCGGACAACATCACGGGAAGAAAACCTGTTCCTGCTGGAACACGACACCGACCCATTCAATCGCTGGGAAGCGTCACGCACGTTGGCGCGTGAAGGGCTGATCGCCATGATCACCGATGGTGTGGGGTCTGATACGCTCTGGCTGAACGCCTTGAAGACCGCGGTCTCTGACAGCACGCTTGATCCGGCCTACCGTGCTCTTTTGCTGTCGTTGCCAACGCAGTCCGAACTTGCACAAACCCTGTATGAACAAGGCGTCACACCCGATCCGATGGCGATCTGGACAGCGACGGACACGCTTCGGGAAGACATGGCAAAAAGCTGGGCCGATATCCTGCCAGCCTTGGTCGAGGAAACTAAGGTCACCGAGACCTTCAAACCCGACGCGGAACAGTCCGGTAAACGCGCGCTGGCGGCATCGGTATTGGCCATGCAGACCAGATTGGACGGCGGCGCAGTTGCCAAGGCCCAGTTCGAAACGGCCGATAACATGACCCTGCAACTGTCGGCCCTGACCTGCCTGATCCAAGCGGACGCGGCAGAGGACGCGTTGAAAGCCTTCTACGACCAGTGGAAGGACGACCGCCTAGTGATGGACAAATGGTTCGGCCTGCAGGTCGGTGCAGCCAAGCCTGCCGACGCAGCGAAACGCGCGAAAACGCTGACGGAACACTCTGATTTCGATTGGAAAAACCCGAACCGCTTCCGCGCCGTTTTTGGTGGATTGGCCATGAACCACGCCGGTTTCCACAATGCCGACGGATCGGGTTACGCGTTGCTGGCAGACTGGCTGATCAAGCTGGATGCCAAGAACCCGCAAACAACCGCCCGCATGTGCACGGCTTTCCAGACATGGAAACGCTATGATGCAGATCGCCAAGCCAAGATGCGCGCCTGCCTGACGCGGATCAGCGAAACACAAGGCCTGAGCCGCGATACAACCGAGATGGTGTCGCGCCTCCTGGGTTAACTCAATCAAAGCTTGCAAAACTCCCTCGTTTGATCGACCTTTGCGGTCGTTACGAGGGAGTTGATTTGTGCATATTCTGATCGCAATTGTTGGCGCCATTGCCGCCGCCTATTTCTTTTTCATCCGCGCCCGCAACGCAGCCGAAATGACCGGCGAACTTATTGATGCGGCGAATGATGTGCGGCTGGCGGCCCGCCGCTTTGGCTTTAAGCGCAAGGCAAATATCCATCCTGCCGAAACCATCGAAGACCCGCATGTCGCGATGGCAGGGATCGGCACGTCCTTTCTGGAACTGGACGGGATGCCCACCAAGGAACAGCGCGGCGCCCTGATCAACTCTCTGGCCCGCTCTACCGGTTTGGCCACCACGGACGCGGACGAATTGTGTGTTCTCGGGCGTTGGATGATGGGCGAATGCGGTGGGGCCCAGCAGGCTGTTCCGCGGCTCAGCCGGAAGCTTTACAAACTTTCCGGCACCGAAGGGTTCGGCCCCATGATGGCTGTGATCAAGGACATCGCAGAAGCAGGCTCTGGCACGCTAAGCAGCCAGCAAAGAACAGCCCTGGAAGATCTGCAGTCAGCGTTTCGCATCAAATAAGCGGCAAAATCTGGCCTAAAGTTCACACAGCGCGTACTTTTCTTTATATCGTATCCATGTCATGGAAGTTTTGAATATAGGTTATTAAGTGACGGGCCATGAGAGACCGTATTGATCCACTGATCCAAGAACGCGCGCCGTGGCTGTTTGCCAGTCGGCCGGGCACCAAATACGCCCGTGGCGTTCTTGATTTCATGTTGGGATACAAGAAGACCGTCGCTTTGGCGCAGACCTTCCGCGACATGCCCTCGGCTGATCTTATGAAGATTATGGGCGAGCTTCTGGCGAAAGATGTCGAAGCGACCGGTCTGGAAAACATCCCCCGCAATGGCCCTGCTCTTTTGGTGGCAAACCATCCGACCGGCATTGCCGACGGGATCATATTGTTTCACCTGCTGCACACGATCCGGCCTGATCTTTACTTCTTCGCAAACCACGACATTTTGCGGGTCATGCCGCAGATGGAGGACATGATCGCCCCCGTCGAGTGGCGTCAGGAAAAGCGCAGCCACGGCAAGACGCGCGAAACCATGGCCTACACCCGCAAAGCGGTGGAAGAAGGCCGTCTTGGCATCATTTTCCCATCAGGCCGTCTGGCCAAGCGCCGTGGTCTTAGCCTTCATGAACGTCCGTGGATGGCTTCTGCCGCAATGATCGCGCGCAAGTATGAATTGCCTGTGGTGCCGCTGAATATCCGCGCACGCAACTCGGCCCTGTTCTATCTGTTCGATATGATCCACCCGACGCTGCGGGACATCACCCTGTTCCACGAAACGCTGAACAAAGATCGTCAGCCTTTCCGCGTAACTGTCGGCGAACCTATCTCGGCCAAGGGGCTTCCGGCGAAGTCCGAAGAGGGGATCGAGGTATTGCGCGAGGCGACATTGGCGCTTGGTGGCCATCGGGCACCGGCGGTGTCGCTGGTCGAAAATTCGCGCCGCCCTTTCTGGCTTAAGGCGTTAAAACCGACCTAACCTTTTTCGGTACTCGCAGGTGGTTTAAGCGTTGCGGGCCGTGCCACGGGCCGTACCGATCCAACCGGTTTGCAATAGCTTTGGCTGCGCGTCCAGGCCATCATATCATTGCGCTTTTTGCTGCTATGAAACGGGCCCCAATCGGCAGCAACGCCCCGCATTTTCCGCGACACCACCTGATCACGTGCGACGGTTTTTGCCATGATCCGTAATCCGCATGACAAGTTTGCCGGACCACTTTTCAAAGCCGATCCCGTTGTCGCGCGGCATTTATAAAGCCGCGCCGTCGATGGAAAAATCTGCATCAAACCGTACCACAGATCGCCGCCACCAACCGCAGTCGGGCGGAATGTGCTTTCGTGTTTAACCAGCGAAGACACGAGGCCAACCCAAAACGCTTCGCGTTGTTTGATCGACGCTGTCGGATAGGCCGGACACCAATCCGCGATATCCTGCGGCGTCAGCTTTGGCAGGTTCGAGGCATGCGCCCTGAGAGACGACTGGACAACCCGCGTCCACAGCGCGGACGCGCCGTTGTTGCCCCAACGGGCCGCAGGCAGGAAACTGTCGCGGGCAACGGGGCGCAGCGACTTGGCCACGGCCTGCCGATCAGCGGAAAATGTACGATAAGGTGGCGCGGTTTCGACCGGCTCTGCAACACTCTCGGTCGCGCCGGTTTCGGGCGTTTGGGCCCGTGTTGTCGAAGCGCTGACAAAGGCACCGCTGGCAACCAATATGAACACAATAACTCTGAACATCAGGAAAAGTTGTGGCAACAATCCACACTCAACGCAAGTTTGAACACCTTGCTATATCAGCCGGTTGGCCAAATCATGCTCGCGCGTTTGTTCAGGCTTCACGGACACTGCAGCGAAAATTTCTTCAAACTGGCACGGAGAAGCGCGGGTTCCGCCATAGTCATGCCGCATGCTGGCAATAGGATCATGTGCAACAAACAATAAAAGCGGTCCCAAATGCATCCTTCAGCGAAAGCCAAATCGCGGCTCCGGAACATTACGTCTTCCCTGCCCCGCAATATCAATGACACATGGTCGGATCGCGACGCCTTTGACACAGGCCGCAAGCTCGCACGTCAGGATGACTGGGATCTGCTGTCTGCGCTGATGATGGACGCCGATGAAGGGCGCAACGCTACGCGCGAAGGAACACCGTTGTGCGAGGCGCTGGCCAAAGGCGCACGTGCCGATGCGATCATGGTCGCGCAATCTGCAGCGCGCCGCGGCGAATGTGCTGATGCTGCGGCCTGCCTTCAACAGCTTGAAGACGTCTATTCCGAAGACAACCTTGACCCCGCCTGCGGCTTTGTTCTGGCCATGGCCCATCTGGATACAGCGCGGGCCTTTGCCACCCCGACCGATGACGCGGTCAGCCCCGAAAGCAAGAAACACTTCAAGCGTGCCGAAGACATCTTTCAATGTTTTGGCAACCAGAAAGACAGCTCGCTTCTGATCGCGCTGCTGCGGTGTGCGTTGATTGATGCACGCCCCAATCACTGCAAGGACCTTGCCCCTGCATATGACGCGCTGATTGCCGCCGACCCGCAGAACCCTCGCCATCTGCGTCACTACGGCCGCAGCCTTGTCACACGCGGGATCGCACCAGAGGACATCGCGGCGGATATGGCCGATCTTTATGACCTGCAGGCGTACACATGGATTTACGTCGGCGCCCTGGCGCAGGACGCTATGATCGTCAGTTCCTTGAACGTCCAGAAATTCGTGATCGGTGTCCGCAAGGTCCTGTCGGGGCGCACGACGCAGGTAACCGCGAACCGCCTTGCGGCAGCCTGCGCCAAAGCCGCGCGGACCATGCCGGAAAACAGCCGTGCGCAAACCGTTCTGTCCGAATGCGCCGAGTGGGTGTCGGACAACCATATCCGTCAGGTCCAGCCCGACATCTGGCACGGCATCATCGGAACCGAACAACCCAAGCATACAGCCGCAGCAGTGCCCACGCCTCCGGTCCAAAAAGGTGTGCTCGCGCGTTTGGGGCTGGCTTGGCTGTCCAATCGCTAGCCAAAACCGCCCTTCCACCCCTTGAAACGCACCTTAAGCGCTGCTCAGCCTCTTGCCCCTGTGGCACGGCTCGCTTAAACCCGCAGACGTTCAAGCGGATAAGGAAAACACAGGATGCTGGATCTGAGCTTTGAGTCTCCGAAACCCAAGGTGATTGCCGGGGCAAAGCATGATTGGGAACTTGTGATCGGGATGGAGGTTCACGCCCAGATCGCGACCAAGGCGAAACTGTTTTCCGGTGCCTCGACCCAATTCGGCGCCGAACCGAACTCGAACGTGGCTTTCGTTGACGCCGCCATGCCCGGCATGCTGCCCGTGATCAACGAATTCTGTGTCGAACAAGCTGTGCGCACCGGTCTGGGCCTGAAGGCACAGATCAACCTGTTCAGCGCGTTTGACCGTAAGAACTATTTCTACCCTGATCTTCCGCAGGGCTACCAGATTTCCCAGCTGTACCACCCCATCGTGGGCGAAGGCGAAGTGATCGTTGATATGGAGCCGGGCATCGCCCGCCTTGTGCGCATCGAACGCATCCACATCGAACAGGACGCAGGCAAGTCGATCCATGACATGGATCCGGCGATGTCCTTTGTTGACCTGAACCGCACAGGCGTTGCGCTGATGGAGATTGTCAGCCGCCCCGACATCCGCGGCCCCGAAGAAGCGGCGGCCTATGTGGGCAAGCTGCGCCAGATCCTGCGCTATCTGGGTACGTGCGACGGCAACATGCAGAACGGCAACCTGCGGGCTGACGTGAACGTTTCCGTCTGCCGTCCGGGCGCATACGAAAAGTATCAGGAAACGCAGGACTTCTCCCATCTCGGCACACGCTGCGAGATCAAGAACATGAACTCCATGCGCTTCATTCAGGCGGCAATCGACGTCGAGGCACGCCGCCAGATCGCTATTCTTGAAAGCGGCGGTTCCGTCGATCAGGAAACACGTCTGTACGATCCGGACAAGAACGAAACCCGTTCCATGCGGTCCAAGGAAGAAGCACACGACTACCGCTATTTCCCCGATCCCGATCTGCTGCCCTTGGAGATCGAGCAAGAGTGGGTGGACGGCATCGCGGCATCCCTGCCCGAACTGCCGGACGAGAAAAAAGCGCGCTTTGTCAAAGACTTTGGCCTGTCCGAATACGATGCATCGGTTCTGACAGCCGAGGTTCAGAACGCATCCTATTTTGAAGCCGTGGCAGGTGCCGCAGGTGACGGCAAACTGGCCGCAAACTGGGTGATCAACGAACTGTTCGGTCGTCTTAAGAAGGACGACCGCGACATCACAGACAGCCCTGTTTCGCCTGAACAGCTGGCAGGCATCATCAAGCTTATCAAAGCCGGCGACATCTCGGGCAAGATCGCGAAAGACGTGTTCGAGATCGTCTACACAGAAGGCGGCGACCCCGCCGAGATCGTAGAAGCCAAAGGCCTGAAACAGGTCACAGACACCGGCGCAATTGAAAAGGCCGTGGATGACGTGATCGCGGCGAACCCTGCTCAGGTCGAAAAGGCCCAGCAGAACCCGAAACTGGCAGGCTGGTTTGTTGGTCAGGTAATGAAAGCAACAGGCGGCAAGGCGAACCCAGCTGCGGTGAACCAGATCGTCACGGCCAAGCTGGGTCTGTAACCCGACCCAACGATAAGAATTCGATCAAACCTGCCAGTTTCTGGCGGGTTTTTTCGTGGGCGTTTAGGGTATTCCCCACCTGATGCTCATTCGCTCTGGCACATGGCCGCAGGGCTGATATGATCCTTGCCGATCAATGACATGCAGGCCGTTATGACGACGTATGAATACAAAGTGGTCCCCGCCCCGCGCAAAGGCGTGAAAGGCAAGGGCATCAAAGGTGTCGAAGGACGTTTCGCAAACGGCTTAGAGCAAGTGCTGTGTGAACACGGTGCTGACGGCTGGGAATATCTTCGCTCAGATACTCTGCCGTCTGATGAACGGTCCGGCATTGCAACATCTGTTACAACGTGGCGCACTGTTTTGGTCTTCCGCCGCCCGACCGGAACAACCGGTGACGCGGAATTCGAACCCCGTCTGATCGAAGCCGCCCCCACCGCGACAGAAGCCACCGAGCATGCCGACACAGGCGACATTGATGGCGAAGGTGTCGCTGAAACAGAGACCGCCGCCGGGGAAGAAACCGCGCCCGACATGGACGCGGCTTCAGACGACAAGCAGAAAGACGTTTAAACGTCCAGATCCATCGACAGGGCGTGGATGCGTCCCATTAGATCCTTGCCCAAAGCGTCATGCACAGCGCGGTGACGCTTGATCCGGTTCAGGTCCTTGAACGCGTCCGAGCGGATGACCACATGGTAATGGCTTTCCCCACCCTCCTGATATCCGGCATGACCGCGATGGCGTTCACTGTCATCGCGAACCAGAAGTTCCCGAGGCGAGAAAGCCGAGATTAATTTTTCTTCTATTTCAGTAGTCTTAGACATTTTTCCCTCTTAAGCCCCTACACACTGCCAGCCATTCGTCTAAACTCTGGCGTCCGAGTCGAAAAGGTGAAGCACATGAGCAGACCAGACCCCTTCGGTTTTGATATGTCTATCTCTTCTGCGAAGAAGAAGAAAACACGTGGTCGTCGTGGCATGACCGGTGAGTCCGAAACCTCTACGCGCGTGTGCGAGCACGAAGGTTGCGAAGAGCCGGGCAAATTCCGCGCGCCCAAAGCGCCGGATGTGCTGGATGACTTCTTTTGGTTCTGCAAGGACCACGTGCGCGAATATAACGCCAAGTGGAGTTTCTTTGACGGCAAGACCGAAGCCGAAATGAACGCGCAGGAAAGCGCCGACAAGGTTTGGGAACGCAAGACAAAGGAATGGCGCGATCCAGAGGCGCGGGCTTGGGCCCGTCTGGGCATCGAAGATCCCCATCAGGTTCTGGGTGCCAACGCCACGCGCAACCCCGGTAAGGGGGCTACTGATGGTGGCCGCCGCCTGCCGCCGACTGAAAAGCGTGCGATCGAAATCCTTGAAGTCGAGGCCAGCGTCACGACCAAAGCGGATATCCGCAAGGCCTATAAGAAGCTGATCAAGGTGTTGCACCCTGACATGAACGGCGGCGACCGTTCACAGGAAGAGCAGCTTCAGGAAGTCGTCTGGGCATGGGAACAGCTGAAAGACAGTCGGAACTTCAAGTGACCTTCAAAGCCGCCGAACTCGAACTTCCGTTTATCGGCGGCTTTATCCCCTTGGACCAGCGCAGCGCCACAGCGGCGCTGGCCACAAAAAACCTTCTGGAAAACAGTGGATTGGCTGCCTTTGACCGTAGCCACCTTCCCGGCCACATGACCGCGTCGGCGTTTGTCGTGTCACATGACCAAAGCCACGTTCTTTTGATGCACCACCGGAAACTGAACAGGTGGCTGCAACCGGGTGGCCACTGTGACGGCGACACCGACTTCAAAGCCGTCGCGCTGAAGGAACTGTCAGAAGAAACCGGACTGACGGATGTGCATCTGATATCAGATCGTCCCTGCGACGTTGATGTGCATACGATCCCCGCGCGGGGTGATATGCCTGCGCACGACCACCACGACGTCCGCTTTCTGTTCGTTGCAGATATGAAAAGCCCGCTTTTGCCCAATAGCGAAGCGATTGATGTCCGCTGGATACCGCTGTGCGAACTGGACCAATACACAAATGCACCTTCGGTGTTGATTGTCCGAACGTTGGCCAGCCTCGCCAGCAGCGGTTGAATATCTCCTAAAAAATATCGCCCTGCCTCCGTTGGTTGGAACGCGACGTGCAGGAACGACATGCGGAGACTCATTGGTAACGTTTCAAACGTCGCCAACATGGGTCGGCTGTCATTGTGGACAATGAACTTTAAAGGGCGAACCCAGTGCAACACTCTATGCCATCGAAGGACAATGCGACAGCGACACCAATCATGGCCTCAACTGATCAACAAGAAGCAATCACAGATATCGCCGGTCGCATCGGTGATCTGAGCATTTCGTTTGCCGGTGTTTCGGGAAATATCGAGGACACCTCTGTTCAGGTCAAACGCCAGTCCGAACTGTTCCAAGACATCGCGACCCGCGCCAAGGACATGACCGATGCCACATCGACAGTTCTGAATTCGGCGCAAAAAGCACTGCAGACGTCTGCCGACGCGGAAAACACCGCACAACAGTCACAGCAAAACGTGTCCGAGATGGTCACATCCGTCGGTGGGCTGATTGATGACGTCCGTCGCATGGCCGAACAACTGTCCCGACTGGAAGAGTCCCTTGCTCTGGTCGGCCGCTTCTCAAGCGAGATTGACGCGATTTCCCGCAAGACAAACCTTCTGTCCCTGAACGCGGCCATCGAAGCCGCCCGCGCTGGCGAACACGGTCGTGGCTTTATGATCGTTGCGAAAGAGGTCAAGGATCTGTCCGGTCTGACATCCGAGGCGACTTCGGAAATTTCCGACACGCTGGAAAAGCTTGGCAAAGAGTTGATGGCGGTGAAAACCGAAACCACCAGCGCCCTCGAAAAGGCCGGTGGCATCCGCACCCAGATTGATCTGGTCGGTTCCCTGATTGAACAGATGCCTGTGGTGATGTCGGATCTGAACACCGCCCAGCGCGAAATCGTGTCTGCGTCCAGCAAAACGGACAACGATATTTCGGAAATCCAGACACGGATCATCGAAATGTCTTCTGGCATGTCCCAGTCGTCCAGCAACCTTGCCGAAGCGGGCAACCAGATGCGCGAGATCATCGAAAGCTCGGAGGCGATCATCGGCATGACGTCCCGTCTGGGCGTCGAAACCGTGGATACGCCGTTTATCCGTGCGGTTCAGGATTTGGCCAAGCGCATTGGCGAACGTTTTGAAACGGGTGTCCGTCTGGGTGAAATCGGCCTGCACGAATTGTTCGACACCAACCACAAACCGATCCCCGGTTCCGACCCTGTGCAGTATATGACGCGATTTGTGCGCTTTACCGATGCGGTACTTCCGGAGTTTCAGGAACCGATGCTGCTTTTCTCGGATCGTGTGGTGTTCTGTGCCTGCGTCGACAAAAAAGGTTTCTTGCCCACGCATAACGACAAATTCAGCATGCCGCAGGTTGCGGGCCAGCCTGAGTGGAATGCCGCAAACTCGCGCAATCGCCGCATCTTTAACGACCGCGTCGGTCTGGCGGCGGGCAACAGCGAACGTCCGTTCCTGTTGCAGGCCTATCGCCGCGACATGGGCAACGGACGCTTTGCTTTGATGAAAGACCTATCTGCCCCGATCTTTGTCGAAGGTCGCCATTGGGGTGGCGTACGTCTGGCCTATCACGTCTGACAGACTTAGATCGGTTCGATCTTCTGAAACGAGTCGCGCAGGGCATCTGACCATGCGCGGCTTAGCGCCTGAAAACCGGTGTCATCGGCTTCGATGCGGCGTTCGCGGGCAATGCACAGGCCGTCACGTTCGATCACAGCCAGATCAAGCGGCATGCCCACCGACAAATTAGACCGAAGCGTCGAATCCATCGACAGCAGCACGGCCTTTTCGGCATCTTCCAACCGTGTCTCGCTTCGGATCACGCGATCCAGAATGGGTTTGCCGTATTTGTGTTCGCCGATTTGCAGATACGGCGTATCTGGCGTTGCTTCGATAAAGTTGCCTTCGGGATAGACAAGGAACAGACGCATCGCGCCGTCTTTGCGTTGCCCAGCTACAAGCAAGGAAGCACTCGCGCTCTGGTTCATGCGATCCAGCTTTTGCGCCACATCCTGACGGACGTCGGCCAGCGTGTCACCGATTAGCTGCGCCACGGCCAGCATGCTGGGCGCCTTCATGATCGACGTGTGTTCGTCAGCTTCGGGATCGTCGATGGCTTCTGTCAGACGCGCCAGCACGGTTTGCGTGACCGACAGACTGCCCGCTGTCGCGATCATGATGACCTTTTCACCCGGCTCTTCGAAGGTGAACAACTTGCGATATGTCGCAATGTTATCAAGTCCGGCGTTGGTCCGTGTATCGGACAACATCACCATGCCTTCATCCAGCAGCAAACCAACGCAATAGGTCATAACCGTTTTCCTTCTTTCACCCTTGGCTATCCCGTCCTTTTGAACTGCACAAGATATGCCAAAGGACAGGGGCTACTGCTGTTGGGCGACATCAGTCACGATCACCTTTGCGGTCAGGTCTTCGGTGGCCTGCCCTTCAATGAGACCACGGATGGGGGCGGCGTCCTGCGCATCCAGACCGGACCCCAAGCGGACATACAGATCGTTCGGGCAGCATCGGTTTGCGGCGTCAAATCCGACCCATCCCAGTCCATCTACGTAAAGCTCTGCCCAAGCATGTGATTCACCATGCGCCTGACCGTTCGCGTCTGAATAAAGATAGCCGGTCACATAGCGCGCGGGCATGTCCACCCAGCGGGCCGCCGACATAAGAACATGGGTGTGGTCCTGACAAACCCCCTTCCCTCCGGCCAAGGCCTCGGCCGCTGTGGTGGCAGGCTCTGTTTCGCCACTGACATAGGCGATGGCGTCATTGACGGCTGCGGCAAGTGCATGGGCACGGTCCAGTCCGGCAGAAACATCCAACCCTTCGACCGCCGTTTCAGCCAATGACCGGATTGCCGCATCGGGCTGTGTTTGTTGTGTCGGGCGCAGATATGCTGACGGCAGGACCTTTTCACGATGCCCACGCAGGACACCAGCGCAGTCTTGGGTCTCGACGGTGCCTTCGACGATGATCTCGATATCTTCGGCGGGGCCCTGCACGCAGACCGTTTCGGTATAATCCCCTGCACCGCTTAGAAAAGAAGACCCCCGAATGGCCCCTTCACAGGAGACCGACCATTCCAGCACTTTCTGGCCTTCGTGATCGGCAGGTGTCAAACGATGGCTCTGGATCAGGCGTTTTACCGGAGTGTCGAACTTGTAGTGCGTGACATGACGGATATGCAGCTTCATGCGGGTACCCCTGCCAGATATGTGTTCTGAATGATCATCGCCGCCTCGGCATTCCGACGCATATAGCGTGTCAGGAACTCGTGCAGACCTTCATCAAAAATATCGCCAACCCGCGCCTCGGCCAATTCGGCCAGCATTGATCGCGCGACGCCTTGCGCCTGCGATGGTCGCCCGTACCGGCGGGACAGCATATCCAGATGTTCGTTGATGGCCCGCGTGCAAGACAACAAAGACCTCGGGAACTCTTCGTTCAGGATGACGAAGTGGGCGATTTTGGTGGCGGTGATGTCACCGCGATAGGCCCATTTGAATGCCCGATAGGCGGACATGGATCGCAACAAAGCGGTCCACTGCGTCTGATCCAGTGCAGAGCCCACATAAGACAAAGACGGCAGCAGCACGTAGTATTTCACATCCAGCAAACGTGCCGTGTTGTCCCCACGCTCGATCGCCATACCAAGACCGATAAAGCGATATCCGTCATCTCGAAGCTGAGTTCCGTCGATTGCGCCACGGATCAAACTGACCGTGTGCAGCGTCCATTCCGCCAGATCGGTCAGCGACAGTTTGGATCGTTCGGTTCTCTGGAAATCCTTCAGTTCCTGAAAGCTGCTGTTGATCGCGTCCCATGTATGACCGGTCAGTGCCGTCCTTACGACACGGGCGTTTTCCCGTGCCGCACTCAGACAGGACAGAACCGAGGTCGGGTTGTCCGCATCGAAGAACAGGAAGGTCGTGATGTTACGCTCGACCAATTCGCCGAACTTCTCAATGAAACTGTCATAGACGCCCAGCGCCCGAAGCACCGCGTCCCAGTCGTTTCGAAACCCGCCGCCCACATCAGGCAACAAGGCGTTGCGCGCGCCCACTTCCAGCAGGCGTGCGGTTGTTTCGGCGCGCTCGATATAGCGGCCCATCCAGTAAAGGTGATCAGCTGTACGGCTTAGCATGCTCTTACTCCGCCAGAACCCAAGTGTCTTTGACCCCGCCACCCTGTGACGAGTTCACAACCAGCGACCCTTCGGTCAGCGCCACGCGCGTCAGACCACCGGGCACCAGTTCGACCTTTTCACCAACCAGACAGTAGGGCCGCAAATCCACGTGCCGTGGTGCGATGCCTTCATCAACGAAGGTCGGACAGGACGACAGCGCCAGCGTTGGTTGGGCGATGTAATTCCAAGGCTTCTCTTCAATCTTGGACCGGAAGGCCTCGATCTGGCTTTTGGTGGACTTCGGGCCAACCAACATGCCGTAGCCGCCCGATCCATGAACCTCTTTCACAACCAATTCGCCCAGATTTTCCAGAACGTATTTCAGGTCGTCCTTTTTTGCGCATTGCCATGTGGGCACGTTTTCCAAGATCGGCGCCTCGCCCAGATAGAAGCGGATCATCTCGGGCACATAGGTATAGATCGCTTTGTCATCCGCGACCCCTGCCCCTGGCGCAGAGCAGATCGACACGCCCCCAGACCGGTAGACGTTCATCAATCCTGGTACGCCAAGCATAGAGTCCGGACGGAAGCACAGAGGATCGATAAAGGCGTCATCCAGACGGCGATAGATCACATCTACTTTGCGTGGGCCTTCCGTGGTGCGCATCCAGACAAAGTCACCTTCGACAAAAAGGTCCTGCCCTTCGACCAATTCGATGCCCATAAGGTCGGCAAGGAAGGAGTGTTCGTAATAGGCCGAGTTGAACTGACCGGGCGTCAGGATCACCACAGTCGGATCGCCAGAACATTTTTGCGGCGCGACCGAGGCCAACGTCTTTTTCAAAAGGTCCGCATAACCATCCACCGGAGCAATCCGGTTTTCGTGGAAAAGCTGCGGGAACATCCGCATCATGATTTCGCGGTTCTGCAGCATATAGCTAACGCCAGACGGTGTCCGGCAGTTGTCTTCCAGTACATAGAACTGGTCCGGACCGGTGCGCACCAGATCGATGCCGACAATGTGACTCCAGACATTGCGGGGCGGGCGTATCCCGACCATGGCTATTTCGTAGGCATCGTTTCGCGTCACCAGATGTTCCGGAATTATCCCTGCGCGGATGATTTCACCACGGTCATAGACGTCGGCAATAAACGCGTTCAGCGCCATGGCCCGTTGGCGAATGCCCTTTTCAAGCTTGCGCCATTCCGCGGCGGTGAACACGCGTGGGAACATATCAAAGGGGATCAGGCGTTCCGGATCGCCGCCTTCTCCGTAGACAGCGAATGTGATGCCCACACGGCGGAACAGGGCTTCGGCTTCGGATTGCTTCAGGCTGCGCAGATCGTCGGGCATATCGCGGTGCCAACGCTCAAGGCTTTGGTAGGCTTGGCGGACCTCGGCACCGTGTAGCATTTCGTTAAAATAGTTCGGGGCGGCGTTATTCATTCTTTTGGCTCCCACTCAGTCCCATCCCTGATCAGACTGGGCAAAAGCGCAAAGCACAATCCCATGCGCATGTTTTTTCAACACACAAACCAAAAGCGACGCTATTTTCAGCAAGCGGCTCGGTGCAGCGGGCCCACCCAATCCATTTCCTTCTTAACGAAGTCGCATACACAGTGGTTCCCTAGAGCGCAGGATAGATTCCTGTTGATACAAAATTCGCCCATAGATTGAGCAAACTTCGATTCTGCGCGCCGTCAATGCCACAGAAAGCGTCGCAAACGACGCACATATTCGCCCAAAAAATAAACTCACCCCATTTTAACGCTCAAAAATTGTGCAATTTTTCGCATTTTATTGGCCAAATTCATGGTCGGACTCACAACTTTGCATCGTGCTGGACAAAAAATTGGCCTGTCCGAAACGGGCACCCAACAGCGCACTGATCATCCTCCGGTCAGCACCGCTAACAAATCCAACGTGGCACACGGTCGCCATTCCGCCCAAGGGGGGAGGATGGCCGCCGACCAACTAGAGTGCCGATCTAGACAGGGACCGAACGAATGAAAATGACCAAAACCTTGAAGCTGGCCGGCGTTGCTGCCTCGGCTCTGATCGCAGGCGCATCCGGCGCTTTCGCTCAGGAGGCTTCCTGCCCGATTAAAGTCGGCGTTCTGCACTCGCTCTCGGGCACTATGGCGATTTCGGAAACCACACTTAAAGACACAATGGAAATGCTGGTCGAACAGCAGAACGCAAAAGGTGGCGTTCTGGGTTGCGAACTGGAAGCCGTGGTTGTCGACCCCGCATCCGACTGGCCGCTGTTCGCTGAAAAAGCACGCGAACTGCTGACCGTACACGAAGTAGACGTCATCTTTGGCAACTGGACATCGGTTTCCCGTAAATCCGTTCTGCCGGTTATCGAAGAATTGAACGGGCTGCTCTTTTACCCAGTTCAGTACGAAGGCGAAGAAAGCTCCAAAAACGTCTTCTACACTGGTGCCGCTCCGAACCAGCAGGCGATCCCTGCAACAGATTACTTCCTTGAAGAACTGGGCGTCGAAAAGTTTGCTCTGCTGGGCACAGACTATGTCTACCCGCGTACAACAAACAACATTCTGGAAAGCTACCTGAAGTCCAAAGGCATCGCGGAAGAAGACATCTTCGTGAACTACACGCCTTTCGGTCACTCTGACTGGGCGACGATCGTTGCTGACGTTGTTGCACTGGGTGCGGACGGCAAACAGGTTGGCGTCATCTCGACAATCAACGGCGACGCGAACATCGGCTTCTACAAAGAACTGGCCGCGGCTGGCGTATCTGCTGACGACATCCCTGTCGTAGCCTTCTCGGTTGGTGAAGAAGAACTGTCCGGTCTGGACACATCGAACCTTGTTGGTCACCTCGCTGCTTGGAACTACTTCCAGTCCGCTGAAGGCGAAGCCAACGCCGAGTTCATCAAAACGTGGAAAGCCCGCATGGGTGACGAGCGCGTGACAAACGACCCGATGGAAGCACACTACATCGGCTTCAACATGTGGGTGAACGCAGTCACAGACGCTGGCACAACCGACGTTGATGCAGTTCGCACAGCAATGTACGGCCAGGAATTCCCGAACCTGACAGGTGGTACAGCGACAATGCTGCCGAACCACCACCTGTCCAAGCCGGTTCTGATCGGTGAAATCCGCGAAGACGGCCAGTTCGACATCATCAGCCAAACAGAAGAAGTGCCGGGCGATGCATGGACAGACTTCTTGCCGGAATCCGCGGTTCTGAAGTCCGATTGGAAAGACCTTGGTTGCGGTATGTACAACACCGAAACCAGCACATGTGTTCAGATCAAGTCCAACTACTAATCTGACCTAAACGAGGCGCGGCCAGTCCTCCCTTTTTCCGGCCGCGCCCTTTTTCTACCGACGTCCCCCAAATGACAGGCCCTGTCTTATGCTACGCGCAACCCTACTCGTGATCGCGTTTTGTCTTGCCCTGCCCGCCCAGATGGCCACCGCACAAGACAGCCCCCTGCAAACCCTTCTTCAAAGCCAAGCTGGCGAAGTTGCCAAACCCGGCCGTAGATCCGTAGGTGTCGTCATTGACGCTCTGGTTGCCGAAACGCCCGAAGGCACCGCCCTTTTCCTAGAACGCTGGCAGAACAAGGGCGTTTTTCTGAACGAAACCGACGGTCTGTTTTACTACGCCCAGAAATCCGGTGACGGTTACGAACTATTCGACATCGCCACAGATGCCCCTGCCGGCAACGCCACCAAAGACGAGCTGATCGAAATCAGACCGAACGGCGGCGTGCGCCGTGTGATCGGCGGCGCGCTGGTCCAGTTCCAGTTGTCCGATCCCGACAAAGAACGTCGTACCGCAGCGCTCGACGCGATCCTACGCAGCCCCGATGCAAGCCAGATCGAACCGCTGCGCGCCTCGATCGAAGGTGAACCCGATAATGCGCTGCATGCTCGCAAGGAACGTCTTGCAAACCTGCTGACCGCCCGTTTCGGTGCCTCGACAGATGACCGTATCACGGCCATCAACGCCCTTTCTGGCACCATGGACGTCGACAGCCGCGCGGCGCTGAACCAGATCCTGACCAAGTCTGCCGCCGTCGCTCCCGAGTTGCCGCAAGACGCCAACATCGCCCGCGTTCTGACAGTTGGCGAGGACATCTCGCAAAAGGACGCCTATGCGCAATTGGTCGACGCAGGTCTGGCCCCCGAACGTCAAACCGCAGACACGATCAAAGCCCGCCTCAGCGACAACATCGTTGATGGCCGTGTCGGTGGTATCCCTGTGGGGCAGCTCTCGAGCGAAGAAAACCGCGAAAAAGCCTATGCCGCTCTGGCCCAAGCCGGCACAGTTCCCCCGCTGGTCACAGACGAAACCGTCCAAGCTGCAATCGCCACACACGCTTTCTTTGAAACCTACGCCGAGAGTGACGCGGCAATCACAACAGCCGCAGAAACAGCCCTGTCCGAAGTCGAAGCCCGTGTCGCCCGTAACCAGATTTTTGATGTCTCGCTTGATGCGATCTCACTCGCGTCGATCTACTTCCTTGCAGCCATCGGCCTAGCCATCACCTTCGGCGTGATGGGCGTCATCAACATGGCCCATGGCGAATTCATCATGATGGGTGCCTACACAGGCTACGTCGTCCAGCAGATCATCCCCGACTACACTCTCTCGCTGGTCGTGGCCCTGCCGCTGGCCTTCGCAGTCACCTTCGCCGCGGGCGTCGCCATGGAGCGTTTGGTCATCCGCTGGCTTTACCACCGCCCGCTGGAAACACTGCTTGCAACCTTCGGCATTTCCATTGCCCTGCAACAACTGGCCAAAAACATCTTCGGCACCCAAGCCCGCCCCCTGACCTCGCCCGGTTGGCTGGACGGTGCATGGGTCATCAACGACGTGGTCCAGATCGCCAACATCCGCATCGCGATCTTCGTCCTCGCCCTGATCTTCCTCGGCCTCATCCTGTTCGTCCTCAACAAAACCCGCCTCGGCCTTGAGGTCCGCGCAGTAACGCAAAACCCCGGCATGGCGGCCTCCATGGGCATCAACCCCGACCGCATCAACATGCTGACCTTCGGCCTCGGCTCGGGCATCGCAGGTATCGCAGGCGTCGCCATTGGTCTCTACGCAAAGGTCACCTCTGAAATGGGCGCCGACTACATCGTCCAAAGCTTCATGACAGTGGTCGTGGGCGGCGTTGGCAACGTCTGGGGCACCCTCGCCGGTGCGACCCTTATCGGCGGCCTGCAAAAGGGCATCGAATGGTTCAACCCGTCCAACACACTGGCGGCACAGACCTACATGATCCTCTTCATCATCCTGTTCATCCAGTTCCGGCCGCGCGGCATCGTCGCCCTCAAAGGCCGCGCCGCAGGAGATTGATTATGAACGCCCTTATGCCTTCATCTGTCCAGAAATACTCGAAAATGCCCAGCGCAGCCAAAATCCACACCGGTCGGAGCCTGACATGAAACGCAAAAGCTTTGTCGCCGAAAATCCGTCGATTCTGTGGTTCCTCGCCGCGCTGGCGTTGTTCACAATCTTTGTCACGGCCATGTCCGAAGCCGCGGGCATCGGGGTTGTGTCCACCTCCTTCATCAAAACGCTGGGCAAAACACTCTGCCTGTGCCTGATCGCCGTCGCGATGGATATCGTCTGGGGCTATTGCGGCATCCTCAGCCTCGGCCACTTCGCCTTTTTCGGGCTGGGTGGCTACGCTATCGGCATGTGGCTGATGTACGCCCGGACCGAGATCATCGTAACCGAAAGCCTCTCTGCCGCAGCCATCCCGCCAACGCCTGAGGAAATCCATGACGCGGTCGCCACGCAAATTTTCGGCGTCGTCGGCACCAATGAATTCCCGCTGATCTGGGCCTTCGCTGACAGTCTATTTATGCAACTTGCCTTTGTGGTTCTCGTCCCCGGCCTCCTGGCACTTGTCTTCGGCTGGCTTGCCTTCCGCAGCCGCGTGACGGGCGTTTATCTGTCTATCCTGACCCAAGCCATGACGCTCGCCCTGTCGCTCTACCTGTTCCAGAACGACAGTGGGCTGCGCGGTAACAACGGCCTGTCCGGCCTTCAGAATATCCCCTATCTGGGCGATGTCCCGCAAAGCATGATCTCGATCGCCTTCTTCTGGGCTTCGGCGCTTGCTTTGGCATTGGGCTACGTGCTCTGCGCCTATGTCGTGTCCGGCAAGATGGGCAGCGTGATCCGGGGCATCCGCGACAATGAAAGCCGCGTGCGTTTCCTTGGCTACCATGTTGAAAGCTATAAGCTCTTTGTCTTCACCCTGACAGCGGTTATCGCGGCAATCGCTGGCGCACTCTATTATCCGCAGGCGGGCATCATCAACCCCGCCGAAATCGCCCCCATCGCCTCGATTTATCTGGCGGTCTGGGTGGCCATCGGCGGACGTGGTCGCCTCTATGGCGCTGTGATCGGTGCGGCCTTCGTTTCGCTTCTGTCCAGCTGGTTTACCGGCGGCGGCGCGCCGTCCATTCCGCTGGGTTTCTACACCATCCAGTGGACCGACTGGTGGCTGGTGCTGCTGGGCCTGTCGTTTGTTGCTGTCACCTTGCTGGCCCCTCAGGGTATCGGTGGGCTCTTTGATCTGATCGGCAAGAAATCCAAATCCGAGGGCGCGAAATGATGAACACGCTTCTAGAGCTTTCCGGCGTCTCGGTGTCCTTTGATGGGTTCAAGGCGATCAACAACCTCAGCTTCCAGATCGGCGAACCTGAACTGCGCGCGATCATCGGGCCGAACGGTGCAGGCAAGACCACTTTTATGGACATCATCACCGGCAAAACGCGCCCCGATGAAGGCCGCGTGATCTGGGGTGAGAAATCAGTTTCGCTGCTCAAAATGTCCGAAAGCCAGATCGCCCGCGCGGGCATCGGACGCAAGTTCCAGAAACCCACGGTTTTCGAGGCACAGACCGTGCGCGAAAATCTGGCCATGGCGTTGAAAAACGACCGCAGCCCGTTCAGCGTTTTGTTCTATCGCAAGACCAAAGAAGGCGCCGAGAAGATCGGGGCCTTGGCCGAGGAAATCGGACTGACCGACGAATTGACCCGCGTGGCAGGTGAACTCAGCCACGGGCAGAAACAGTGGTTGGAAATCGGCATGCTGCTGGCGCAGGACCCGCGTCTTTTGCTGGTTGATGAGCCGGCGGCGGGCATGACCCCTGCTGAACGGGAACACACCACAGACCTGCTGCGCCGCGCGGCCGAAACCCGCGCTGTTGTGGTCGTCGAACACGATATGGAGTTTGTCCGTCGTCTGGATTGCCGCGTGACGGTTCTGCACGAAGGATCGGTTCTGGCTGAAGGCAGCCTTGAACACGTGACCGCAAATAAAGACGTCATCGACGTTTACCTGGGAAGATAAGCCATGCTCGACGTTCGCGATCTGACACTGCACTACGGCCAAAGCCAAATTCTGCACGGCATTTCTTTTTCCGCCGAAAAGGGCAAGGTCACTGCCGTGATGGGCACAAACGGCGTTGGGAAAACCTCGCTTCTTAAGGCTATCGCCGGTCGCCATCCCTACACAGGTGGCGACATTGTTCTGGATGGTCAAAAGCTGGATCACCTTAGCGCCCATGGTGCGGCGCAGGCGGGTATCGCTTATGTCCCTCAGGGGCGCGAGGTGTTTCCGCTGATGACGGTTGAAGAAAACCTGATGACGGGCTTTGCCTGCCTTCCCAAAGCGGATCACAAAATTCCCGATCACATCTGGGATCTGTTCCCTATCCTGAAGGATTTCCTGCATCGTCGTGGCGGGGACCTTTCCGGCGGTCAGCAGCAGCAGTTGGCGATTGCGCGCGCCCTGATCACCCGCCCCAAAGTCCTGCTTCTTGACGAACCGACCGAGGGCATCCAGCCGAACATCATCCAGCAGATCGGTCGTGTCATTGCCCAACTGCGCGATCAGGGTGACATGGCGATTGTGCTGGTCGAGCAATACTTCGATTTCACATGGGGTCTGGCCGACAGCTTCACCGCGATCACACGCGGTGCGGTGTCGTTGCAGGGCAAACAGGGCGAAGTCACCAAGGAAGCCCTGCTTGAAAAAGTGTCGATCTGACGCGCTAGCATTTCTGTGATCCCGTCGCTTTGGGCTTGAGCCTTTAACGCGGCCTCCGTACCCCTGTTGGGGCAACCGGAGGACACCATGCATTCCAGCCCCCTGCCCCTGACCCGTGATCTGGTTCTGATCGGAGGAGGACACACTCACGCGCTGGTTCTGCGCATGTGGGGCATGAACCCTTTGGCAGGAGTGCGTGTCACCGTGATCGATCCGGTGCCGGCAACGGCCTATTCCGGCATGTTGCCCGGCTTTGTTGCAGGTTACTACAGTCGCCGCGAACTGGATATTGATCTGGTCAAACTGGCCCGTTTTGCCGGTGCGCGTCTGATCACAGGACCGGCTGTTGCGATTGATCCGGTCGACCAGACCGTCACCGTTCCGGGCCGCGAGCCTGTCGCCTACGATGTGGCTTCGATCGACATTGGCATCACCAGCGCGATGCCCGCGCTCAAAGGTTTTCCGGAACATGGTGTTCCCGCGAAACCGCTGGGCCCGTTCGCTGATGCATGGACCAAGCATTTGGCGTCCAACCCGTCTGAACCAGTTGCGATCATCGGTGGGGGGATTGCGGGCTGTGAACTATCGATGGCGATGGCGCATGCCTTGCGCGCCAAAGGTTCGGACGCGCCAGTACATTTGTTGGAACGCGGCATCCTGCTGTCCGACAACAGCGAAAGCGCACAGCGCAAAATCCGCAAATCCATGGCGGACTTGGGCATCACAATACATGAGAATGTGCAAATCTCGGAAATTAATGCCACATCGCTTGTTCTAGCTGATGGCACCACAATTCAGGCATCGTTCATAACAGGCGCCGCAGGCGCAAAGGCCTACGATTGGCTGGGTACATCCGGCCTGAACCTGCACAACGGTTTTGTCGCCGTAAATTCGCGCTTGCAGTCATCGGTCGACAACATCTTTGCCACCGGCGACTGTGCCCATATGATCGACACCCCTCGCCCCAAGGCAGGTGTTTTCGCCGTCAGACAAGCGCCCGTGCTGTTCCAGAACCTGCGCGCGGCCTTGGGCACGGACAAGTGGGCAGAGTACAAACCGCAAAGCGATTATCTAAAGCTTGTCTCGCTTGGACAGAAATCGGCGCTTGCTGAAAAGTTCGGACTGACGTTTACTGGCTCACTACTTTGGCAATGGAAAAACCGGATCGACCAGAAATTCATGGAGAAATTCCGGGACCTGCCCCAAATGGAACAGCCCGCGTTGCCGTCCGAGATCGCCCACGGCGTGAAAGAAGCCTTGGGTGACAAACCGATGTGTGGCGGCTGCGGGGCCAAGGTCGGGCCGACGACGCTAAGCGCCGTGCTGTCCCGCCTGCCCGCCACCCAACGCACAGACATTCGCAGCACCATCGGCGATGACGCCGCAACAATGAAGGTCGGCGGCGTTGAACAAGTGCTGACCACAGACCACCTGCGCGCCTTCACCGACGATCCGGTCGTTATGACCCGCATCGCCGCCAATCATGCGCTTGGCGACATCTGGGCCATGGGGACCGAACCGCAGGGCGCCACTGTCAATCTTGTTCTGCCCCGCCTTTCCGATACGCTGATGGGCCGCACACTTCACGAGATCATGCAAACTGCGCATGAGGTTTTGAGCCACGCAGGCGCGGCAATCGTGGGTGGGCACAGTTCCGTTGGCGACGAGCTGACCATCGGTTTTTCGATCACCGGACTGTGCCACCAACCGCCAATCACCGTGGCCGGTGCCAAGGCCGGCGCTGCAATCATTCTGACGAAACCCATCGGCTCGGGCACCATTATGGCCGCCGAAATGCAAGGTCAGGCAGACGGGCATATCGTGACCAAATCATTGGACCTCATGTGCCAGTCACAAGCCCGCGCTGCCGACATCCTGAAAAATGCTCAGGCGATGACGGATGTCACAGGCTTCGGTCTTGCCGGTCACATTGGCAACATCTGCAAATCATCCGGCACCGGAGCGGTTTTACGGATGGCCGACATCCCCTTAATGGAAGGCGCGGCAGAGCTGGCGCAGTACGGCGTTCGCAGTTCGCTTTACCCGCAAAACAAAGCCGCGTTCCCGGAACTTCCGGACACGCCCGAAACAGCACTACTGTTTGATCCACAAACTGCCGGAGGGTTGCTGGCGGTCGTCGACACACAAAGCGCTGAAGGCACGCTAAATGCCTTGAAGATCGCAGGCTATCAGGCTGCAATTATTGGGGAAATCACAGAAAATCCAGGTCAGATCGAATTGGCCTGAGCGACGATTTCTGCAATCTGATCCGCCGCATCTTCCTGCCCGCTCTCACTCAAATCCGGAACGCTGATTTGCGCCATGAATTCGCGTTCAACAGACTTCATCGACGTGTTGTAGGACGGATCATAGTGTTCTTGCATCAACGCACGTGTCAGCCCCACTTTGTCGCCCTCGGCGATCAGAGCCATCCAGCCGTCAACAATGGCATGACCACGATGCCTGCGGACCACATTCAGCTTTTCCGTTAGGCGATCCGTGTCAGACAAAATGTCGTCGTAGGCCCGCACAAGGTAGCGCGCCCGCGCCTCGATCGGCGCGCTAATATCGATCCAGGGCGCAGAACACATCGCGGCCCACAACGACGGCGGCAACAGAATGCGACCGATCTTGCTGCTTTCCGCCTCGACCACCACAGGACGCGCCGGATCCAATTGCGACAGCGCCATGGCCAGACGGGTTTCGAACATCTTTTGCGATGGCTGCCCTTCCTTGGTCTCGCCCAGCAATGAACCGCGATGTCCGGCCAGTTTTTCGAGATCAAGAATCTGAACGCCCCGCGCAGCCAACCGCGCAAGAAGATCTGTCTTGGCGGTTCCGGTGTAGCCACCCAGCATTATCAGATGGTATTCCAGCGGCGTGTCATACAGCATCGACGTCACAAGACGCCGAAACGTCTTGTAGCCACCGTCCAACACCTCGGATCGCCAGCCAATCTGAGACAGCATCCAAGCAAACGATCCCGAACGTTGCCCCCCACGCCAGCAGTAAACCAAGGGCCGCCACCCACCCTCGTGTTGCGCCAGAGGGCCCTCGATATGTCTGGCCGCGTTTTTGAACACCAAAGCCGCGCCAATCTTACGCCCCAGAAAAGGAGACTGCTGTTTATAGATCGTCCCGACCCGCGCCCGTTCCTCGTTATCCAGAACAGGAAGGCTGATCGCACCGGTCACATGATCTTCGGCAAACTCGGCCGGCGAACGCACATCAATGATGTCGTCAAAACCATGAGCGATCAGGTCGCGAAGCGATGTCGGTTTAAAGGCCATCTGGCTGATTTAGCTGTTGAATGACCAAAGGAAAAGCCAAGTCGTCACACCAAAACCCTGCCGATGGGACAGCGCTTTAAAAAAGAAGTGAAAAATTATTCAAAACCCCTCTGGACACCGGAATCCCCGTCGGCTATTCCGCCTCCACCCGAGGGAGACACCCTCACCCGTGCCCGGGTAGCTCAGGGGTAGAGCAGTGGATTGAAAATCCTCGTGTCGGTGGTTCGATTCCGCCCCCGGGCACCACTTCAACTTTCAGGTTCGGTCCGAAAACTCCCCTAATATTCTGAAATTCCTTGAAGATTTCGGAATCTCCTCGTAAGCCACCCGACAATATCCTACTAAATTCGCCCGCATTGGGATAAGATTCAGGGGTATCGCTTGCATCAAGAGATAAGGGTACCCCGAGGTCAGCCATGCGCTGAAAGCAGACATGCTTACCTCGTTCTTATCACGCGCTAGAAATTCGCGTGGTGCGACGACCATCGCCGGAACAAAGCCTGACCATCGGATGGCACGGGCCTTGCTCTGCTCAGAACAGCGAATGTTACTGGGGCCCCTTCCAAAAGGACGACGTGCAGCGCGGCTGAAATGTCCGGCTTTTTGCATATCCAAAGAGTGATCGCCCCCCTCATTCGCACAATTGAGTCGTGTGCCCTTGGAACGTACCAAAACGGGCCTTTTTTGATGAGTAGAAGCTTCGATGATTCTCGGACGCGTTTTCGGCATGTTGCCTGCCCTCTTGGTCATGCTGGTCGTATTCTGCCACGGCCAGGCTGCCAAAGCCGCATCGTTCGACGTTCTCAGCCTTTATGTGGCAAGTTCCTCGACCGGCAACATCACGTTGACAGATAGCCTTGAAAACCGGGTTCCGGGCGCGACGGCGCTTTTTGTTTCCGATCCTGACAATGACACCTTCGCCAATTCGCTGAGTTCGGGCGTGCTCTATGGGTCTATTACGTGTTCAGATCAGGCGACCTGCGGTCCCTTGGGTAGCTATGGGCATTTCGTCAGACGAGCGCCTACCGGATCAACGACCATTTCCGCCGTGACCTTCCTCGCAGACGCAGACAGCGCGCTTGCGCAGTCCTTTGGCACGCAGAACTTCCTTGTGGTGATCGGGACCCCGGATGCCTACTACATCGGTGGCAGCGCGGCCATTTCTGCCAATGCGACCGGCACGGACATCGCCGAAGAACTGGATACCTTTTTCGCCTCGGTCGAAAGTGTCTCCGACGAGGTGGGTCCGGAAGGGACAGACCTCGTCCATACCGTCGTTCTCTCTGGCACCAGCGACGGGTCGGAGCTTTTGTCCCTGCTGCGCGGCAACACGTCCACAAGTGACGCAGACGTCGGAGCACTGACCTTCTCCGATGGTGTGACCTTCAACAGCGGTTCACTCCAATTGCCGGCAGGCATTTCCAGTTTCACCATCACGGTGCCCACCATCGACGATACCGATATTGAAGGCGATGAGGTCTACACGCTGTCGGTTGCCGGCGTTTCGGCTACTGGCACCATTCAGGACAACGATGGCGTTGCGACGGTTTCTGGCGTCACCAGCGCAACTGAGGTCGAGGGGACAGACCTGCAGCATGTGGTGACGCTCTCAAGCGCTGCAGGCAATGGGCTGACCTTTCCCTTTGATCTGAGCGATGTGACAACCGCGGTCACGGACTATGGCGCGGTGAGCTTTTCCGACGGCGTTACGTTGACAAACGGGGTCCTAAGCATTCCCGACGGCCTAACTGCGTTCAGTGTCACGGTCGCGGGCGCTGACGATCTTTTCGACGAGGCTGACGAAACTTACACGCTCACAATCGGCGAAGCGTCCGCAACGGGCACCATCACAGACGATGACACCGCCGCTTTTAGCGGTGTTAAGACGGCCTCACTGACGGATCTGGACAGCCTTGCTGGCCCAAGCGCAGGCGATCAGGTCACGTGGACCATCACGGTGACCAACGATGGTACAGTTCCCCTGACCGATATTTCCGTAGCCTCCGACACAATGACCCGGATGGATGCGGCTCCCATCAGTTTCTCGGCCGCTGCGTTTTCGCCTTCAAGCGTCGCAACGCTCGCACCCGGTGCATCGACGGACTTCACCGCGGTTTATGTCCTAACACAGGCCGACGTTGATGCAGGTGGTCTGCGCAACACCGCGACTGTCACAGGCACAGCACCGGGTGGCGTAACGCTGAACGACGTCACCGACGATGGCGACGACGGCGATGGGAACAGTTCCGACGACGTCACCGAGTATAGTTTTACCGCCACGCCCGCCATCGCGCTGGTCAAAACCGCCACGCTGAACGATCTGGGCACTCCAGGCGTTGATGCGGGCGACACGATCTCTTACGCCTTCACCGTGGAGAACACCGGCGCGGTCACGCTGACAGGGATCACGATCAGCGATCCGTTGGTCACCGTCTCTGGCGGGCCGATCGACTTGGCCCCTGGCGTGCAGGACAGTACAAGCTTCACGGCCACCTACACGATCACGCAAGCTGATATCGACGCAGGTTCCGTCAGCAATACCGCCACAGTCACAGGCGATCTGCCCGGCGGCGGAACCGTCAGCGACACCTCCGGCACCGGGCCTACGACAGACGACCCGACGGTCACCCCTCTCGATGCCACATCCGGCATCGCGCTGATAAAGGACGCGACGCTGAACGATCTCGGCACGCCGGGCGTCGATGCGGGCGACACGATCTCTTACGCCTTTACTGTCGTGAACACCGGCGGGGTCACCCTCACAGGGATCACGATCAACGATCCGATGGTCGCCGTCTCTGGCGGCCCTATTGATCTGGCCCCCGGCGCGCAGGACAGCACAACATTCACCGCCACCTATACGATCACCGAGCAAGACGTTCTGGCCGGTCACACGACCAATCAGGCCACGGTCACCGGTTACAGGGGTGATGACCCCAATAGCGACCTTTCCGGTACCGCCTCTGATAACGATACAAAAACCGTGACGTTCCTTGGCTCTATTGGCGGCACCGTTGCCGATACCGCAGGCCCGAGGAATGGCACAGTCGTCACCCTTTATCTTGAAGGCTCGGCCACTCCGGTGGCTGTGGCGACGACATCCGCCACAGGCATCTACAGCTTCATCGGTTTGCCTCCAGGGGACTACTGCGTGCGCTTCCAGCATGCCTCGGATGAAACCGTTCTCTCTACCTCCGGCTCGGCGACGGGTGCGGAGATCGACGGCGATCAGGTGTGCGGTATCGGTATCGTCCTTGGCGCCAATCGGACCGTCACGGGCGTCGACGCGCTCATGGTTGACCCGAGCGGTGTCGTCTATGACGCGCTGACACGCGCGCCCATCGCCGGGGCCACGGTGACGCTGCTGTACAACGACACCACCGTTGTACCTAATGACTGGCTGGCAGCGGCAGGCGACAGCAACAACAAGGTGACGGACGCGAGCGGCTCTTATTCTTTCCTGCTTCAATCGCCAGCCCCAAGCGGCACCTACAGCCTGAGCATCACGGCCTCAGGCTACACGGCGTCGACACTTATCCCAGCGCAGCCCGGTTCCTTGACCCCTGAGACAGGTCTTGGGGTTGTCGAGGTCGTGCCTTTCGCAACGGCCCCTGCAGCCGGTCAGGACACGACGCACTATCTTTACTTTGACATGAGTTTCCCGGACTGGACCGATGCCGAAAGTCTTTCGAAGGGTGTCGTCCACAACCACGTTCCGATGGATCCAGTTGGAATCTCGACCGAGCTTTCCCTGACCAAGGTGGCGGACACGAGTGGCCTTTCCAGCCCGGCGCGGGTGGGCGACGTGATCCGCTATACGATCACGGCTGAGAATTCCGGTTCGTTGCCGCTCACATCCGTTTCGCTGGACGACCCGTTAACGCCGGACGAAACCTTGCAAGCTGTCGCTGGCGTGACTGACGATGGCGTGCTTGATCCTGGCGAAAGCTGGACCTGGACCGCAAGCATCACACTCGACACGAACAGCGTGAACAGCGGCAGCATCGCGAACCTCGCCACTTTGTCGGCCACGGACGCGTGGAACACGCCGCTAACGCTCGAAAGCAGCCCGACTGGCAACGCCAGGACCGGCGCGGGCAACGGCACGCCAACCGTAGTCAAGCTGGATGGGCTGATCGATCAGATCCGGCCAGAGTTGGAGACCATCCTTGAAGATGACCTGAAATTGGTTCTGCGCCGCCTCGGAAACAGCTTTTCAGGATACAGCCGTGATGCCGCGAGGCGCCTACAAGACGGTCACCCTGACGACTGTGACGATACGGACGCATCAGACGGCTCTGCGCGACTTACCATCAAGGATAGTGCCGTCAGCGCCGATGGCACATATCACCGTGAAACCTACAACTGCATGCGTCGCGAATGGCGCATTGAAAATCTCGAAGTTTCCTATGCGCGGGCAAACGACACCGGCACGCAGGCCATGTTGAGCTTTACCCATCGCCGCGAACGGCTTGTCGGCGAGGACGCGATCAGGGCCTTCTTCTGGGGCGGCTACGGCTCTCGCAGCGACGTAGATGCCGGAACCGCAACGGGTCGCATCGACGGCATTGGCCTATTCGGGGGCATCTACGGTGCGCAGCGGCTCTCGGGGCAAGGCATGTTTGACTACTACCTCGCGGGTGCCGTTGGACGTCACAGTTTCACATTAGAATTCCCACGCGCGATCACAATCAAGGCAAAGGGCGACTATTCATACAAGGCGTTGTTCGCCGGCGCATCAGTATCCCGTGAATATCAGTTGCAATCCGGATCGTTGACGCCGCGCTTCGGTTTCGATCTGGCCTATGCGCCGGGAACGCATGTGACCGTTACAGCCTCTCAAGGATCACAAACAGAGAACGATGCTTTTGCCTTGGACGATGTCGGAACGTGGAACGTGTTTCTCGAAACGGAATATCGCCGACCATTTGGTACCGACGATCCGGCTACGGTCGCGACCGACTGGATATCGGCCTTCAAATTCCGGCCCTCCCTTCTGTGCGAAGGTACGTTCGGCGACAGACAGGCAGAGTGCGGAATTGGCCTCGCCATGGGGCTGACAGCGACCAGCCGCGATGGAGATACCGCATGGGCGGCCGAGTTCGATGGAACGGCGACGCGTCACGGCAAAACTGCTTCGCTACAGCTGTCATGGGAACGTCGTATTGATGCAATCAACGGATCGATCCGTATCGGCGGCGGCACGGATGCAACGGGCGCGCAAGCGCTTACGATGGAGTTACGCTCGGACTTTTGATCCGGCACATGCTCGCTGACGGAATTTCGACCGCTGCTGGTGCAAAGAGCACTGGGAGCGGACGATCTGAAATGCTGTGACAAGAACCCGAGACCACCGTCTGGAACGGTTGGTCTTGGCCCTGACCCGCCGCTCACCATGCCGTTGCCCTTAGGATCAAGGTTTGCCTCAAAGAAGGCAGACGTTAAGCCGGGATGCTCCAGGTATCGGCAGGTTCCATTGCACAAAACCGGTTCGGGTCAATCTGTGCAGCCGCAAGGGCGGACGCCAAATCCAGCTTAGGATCGTTACGGCCCTCGTTGGTCAACTGGATCGTGCCCCAATGGTGGCCGATTGCATATTGCGCATCCAGTATCTGGAAGCCGGTCACCGCTTCGGCAGGGTTTTGGTGCTGATCGGCCATAAACCAGCGCGGATCATAGGCTCCGATCGGCAACATCGCCAAGCGGATCTTACCGAAGTTTTTGGCCAGATGGTGATAGGGCCGACCCTGATCAAATCCAGTATCCCCGATGAACAGCAGCCTGTCCTGTGGAGTTTCCATCATAAAACCCGCCCAAAGCGCCATAGAGCGATCAGACACCCCTCGCGCGCCCCAGTGATGGCAGGGGGTGCAATGAATTTCCATGTCACCAATGCGCACCGATTGCCCCCAATCCAGCACCCTGCAGCGCAAACCGGTTTTGGCAATGATCGTGTCATTGCCCAATGGGGTGATCACCAAAGGGTCATGCGTTGCCTTAAGCCGCGACAGCGTATCTATGTCCATATGATCGTAATGACAATGCGACAGCAGGATCAGATCAATCGGCGGCAGATCCTGAAACGCGATTCCCGGCTTTATCACCCGCTTTGGCCCGCCAAATTGCACGGGCGATGCGCGGTCCGACCAAAAGGGATCGGTCAAGATATTCATCCCGCGGGTTTGCACCAGCATTGTGGCATGCCCCACCATCGTCACCTTCAAATCGGCAACACGTGCAGATGGCTTTACGACCTGCGCAAGCGGGATGGACTGTGGCCATGGCGTGGGTTTTTCGCCGGTGCGCCACTTCCACAGATCGGCCAAACCTTTTGGTTCCGCACCACCGGGGTTGAAAAAGCGCACGCCATCGAAATGGTCGCTGACTGGACCTTGGTAATACCTGTTCTGCGAGCTGCGCATCTGCATCACTCCACAAGCGCCCAGAGCCGAGCCGCCCAAAGCCGCAGCCGTATATTTAAAAAATCCGCGCCGACTGAATTTCATATTTTCCACTTGGGGCTATCATGCGCGGCCTCGCCGCCGCAACTTTCATTGGTAAGAGCCAGCTAGCACAAGCGGCAATGAAAGCAACCGGCTCTGTCAGACGGACGCAATTTCACCGCCCCCAGTCCCAAAGACCGGGAAAAAATGCGCCATATTATTTGGGGGAATCTAAGTCCCGAGACACCAATCGCACTTATATCGATGGGTTGCCCCGTAACTATTTTATTCGATGCACAGGTCTGTACTTGAAACCAATGAAACTGCAGAGCAAGCGTGCTTTGGGGTCAAATCATGCGACCCGAAGCTTTTCGACACTTTTCAGGATCGTTTCATGCGTAAAGGGTTTGGCGAGCACATCGTTCATGCCTGCAGCCAGACAGCGCGATTTGTCGTCATCAAACAAGCTGGCGGTTAGTGCGATGATCAGGGTGCCTGATCTTCCAGAGGGTAGCGCGCGAATTCGGCGGGTCGCTTCTAGCCCATCCATCTCGGACATGTGGACATCCATCAAAATCAGATCAAAATCCGATTTCTCTGCCGCAGCAACAGCCTCTCGTCCGTTTGTAACGGTCTGGACACGGTGACCGTGGGTTCCCAAAATCGCCTTTGTGATTTCCAGATTGATCGTATTGTCATCCACAACAAGGATATTAAAGGCCTCGGTTGCTCCAACGTGTGGACACCTCGCATCTTGGCTAAAGCCTTGTTCCGCGACCAGTTTCATCCCGCTTTCAGCATCAGCGTTTTCAAGCGGGATCGTAAGCGAGAAAACGCTTCCCTTCCCGTATTTGCTTCGAAGCGCGATTTCACCGCCCAGCGCGTCAACAAGACTTTTTGTGATAGCAAGGCCAAGGCCGCTGCCCCCGAAACGCCGCGCCAGGCCACCTTCGGCCTGCTCGAAACGGTCGAAGATACGTTCATGATCGGCCTCTTTAATGCCGATGCCGCTATCTTCGACTTCGAATTGGATCTGAGACCTTCCCTCTGCCTCCGAAAGCCACCTGCATCTGATGGTTACGCCCCCTGTCTCGGTGAACTTAATGGCATTTCCTGTCAGGTTTACGAGGATCTGGCGAATTCTGTCCTCATCACCGAAATAGGTGCCGACACCTGCGTCCACATCGTAGTTGAGAGATAGCGCCTTTTCCTGTGCCGAGGCCTTCAGCATGTCAGTCACGCCTTCCACAAGCTTGCGCGGTTCGAACCGTACCCTGCGAAGCTCAAGCCGACCTTCTTCCATCTGTGTAAGATCGAGAATGTCGTCAACAATGGTCAGAAGCGACCGGCTGGACTGTTTGATCGTGTCGACCAATTTCAGCTGATGCGCGTCGAGAGGTGAGGCCTGCAAAATGTCCGCAACCGGAATAATCCCGTTCAACGGCGTTCGCAGTTCATGACTGACTGTCGCCAAAAACCGCGATTTGGTTTCCAGCGCGGTTTCCGCCTGCTGGCGTGCTTCGTTGATTGAGGAAATGTTTTCTACAATGCGATGGCGCATTGCACCAAAACTTTCGGTCAGTCGTCCGACCTCATCGTTGCCGGGACGCGGCAACTCGGCATCGTAATCCCCTGCCCCCAATTTGTCGGCGGCCGCAGCCAATTTTACCAACCGCTTTGTGATGATGCGGTCCACGAAGAAACCCAAAACCGCGATCGACAAAGTTAGAAACGAAAGAGCAGCAGCACCAAGGCGTCTCAGTTCGGAATGCAAGCTGGCTAATTGTTCGCTTAGATCCACGTCGATTTCGATACGTCCCCAGGTCTCGCCCCGAATATGGATATCACGAGACATTCTGATAATGTTGGCCCCAGTCGCTTGCTCAACATCGTGCAAAGGGTAGATCTGACGATCATCGTCACGGACAACAAGAATTCTGTGCCAGTTCTCAAACTGGTCCTCGATATTGTTCAGTGTTTCATAGATTGCCGCGTTCTGATTGCTCAGAATAAATGGCACGAGACCGTCGATCAGAACATCGACCTGTCTTTGAACCTCGCGCCTTTCAGCCTCGACCAGAACAGTGGTGACACGGGGAACCCATAGCAATTGGAAGAGCGCAACACAGATCAATGTGAAGAACGCTGTCGCGACGAAAAGACGTTTTCTTATCGACCAATTAGACATGACGTATCCAATTTGGGACGTGTCCGGCTGAGAACTACTCTACACCAGTCTCGACATAAAAGTCTTCCAATCCGAGATCTCGCAATACCTGATATTCGCCGGAATCGGTGCGCACAGCCTCTAGCATCGGAATCTGCGCGAGCAGTTCCCTCCCCTCGGGGCTGGCGGACATACCAATAAACGCCTGACGAACTTTCTCTGCATCTTCATCCGGCACGCGTGGGTGCACAACAACAGGATGTGGCGGCATGCGTGTCGTCTCGTAGACGATCCGAAGTCGATCGCGGATTGCGGGGTCGAGCGCGTTGAAAGTTGCCATGACACCGCCTGCCGCTTCTGCTTCGCCAAGCAATACGTTCAGGTAAGCAGAACTATGTGTGTTCACAAAATCCGGGACGAAGTTCAGCCCATGTTGGCGGCTGAGGTCCGCCCTCATCAAAAGGGACGCTCCTAACGCGTTGGGTGCTGGAAAGGCGATTTTCTTGCCTTCAAGGTCCGCGACCTCTTTGTAGCCCGAGTTCTTTTCGACAACGAGCACACCGAACAATTGACGCGCACCGTCGCGGACCAATGGCTCGTACCCCTGAGTGTCGAAAGCAATCAGCGAGTGATAGGGATTCATATAGGTGAAATCGAATTCGCCCCTTGCAAATCCTTGCTCGAAATCGGGGATTCTGGGGGAGCCGACCATCGTTAAATTCAGACCGGTCCGACGTTCAAGCTCATCCAAAATCGGTGCCCAGATATCAGACAGCCGCCGCGCTTCGAATTGGGGAACCACGCCGAAAGAGTATTCTGTTTCAGACCATGCTGACGCGCCTCCAGATGCCACAAGAAAGGCACTGGCGCTAATCGCTTTGAAGATCTGCCGAAATGAGCTGCAGACCATTTGCTACCCCACAATCTGAACTTTTAATCTTTTGTAGGTGAACAGCTTCTCGCGCTCAAAGATAGGCCCCATAAGGATAAACAGTGTATCTTTAGTTCGAAACCCGACCTGTCTTTCGATCAAAATCAGCCAGTTTTTGACGAACTGATACTGATGTCGTGGTCAGAAACTGTGACGTTCTATGCAAGTCCTTCGAAGATCAGCGGACTTAAAAATTCCAAGAATGAGGCATAAAAATTTGGACTTTCTGGGCGCTTGTGTGCCCTTGGCCAAATGTTTTTGGGTCTGGTATGCGCAGTCGCGACACGCATTTGAAAAGGACTACCTGATGTTCCAACCGACTTCGTCGTTCAAAGAAAACCTTCAACAGCTTCCGTCCATCGACGATATCGAGAAATTAGAGTTGGTCGATGCTGCAGGAAATGTGGTCGCAGCCATTGAGAACCAACCGGGCAAACAGGGGTCTCTGGCAGTCTACCAATACCTGCTCGAAACCTATGGGGCACTAAATGCCGAAGCCGCCACACATGGACTGGCGGTCTTTGCAGAACACACCAAAGACGCACGGAACCGACCCGGTGCACACCCAAACATAGACCGCCTATTCGATGTACAAAGCGGCGGCGAAGCGTTGACCATGCAGATCGTACAACGGTAACGGATTGGGAAGATATCGGCCGTAGCAACGTACTTGCACAGGTGAGGCCGAGATATCTTCGGCCTCACCTTCCGTTTGATCCTGAAAACCTAAGAACCGGTATTCGCCCTTACCAAATGCAGCGATTGCCCGCCGCCCCTGTTCTTTTCTAGATCAGATTGTCTAATTCAGGCCATTTCGGCGGCGAGTTCGCGCGCGCCGATTTCCAAAAGATGCGCCACGTGGGGCGCAAAGCTGTTCCAGACGTCGATACGGAAGCGTTCCGAAGTATCGCGCCACAGCGTTACGGTCACGCCGTCAAAAACAGTGCGACGCGCGGTGCCGTCGGCAATCGCATCGATGTCGCGCGGACAACCAAGTGTCAGAAGCTCTCCTGCACGATCACCTTCGATCTCAAAGGAGATTTCGCGTCCGGATACATCCACGAGGCTGTGCGGCACATCAACGGACGCACAGGCGGCCATGATCGCAGCAGCATCGTCCGTCATGATGATCCATTCGTCCGGACCAAGACAGGCCGTGCCCAGCGTCACGCCACCAATCTTACGCGGAAGGCTGTAGCCGAGAGCCCGTTCAAGCGGACCAAGATCGCCGCGCGCCCGCAGCGAAAGCCGCGCACGATGGGGAACTTTGGTCACGCTGACGGCAGCGTTCGAGACAAGGGTTTCGGTCGGGAAGGACGTGAGCGCGTTCATGCTGCGGCTCCGATCTTGAGACGGTTGTTTTCGGGATCGACAAAAATGGTCGAGACGATTTTGGCGGCAATGGTGCGATCGAGCATCGGGATATAGACGGTTTCGCCCATCCGGTCCTGCCCGCCTTCGATCAGCGCCAGCGCAATCGGCTGGCCCACGGTGCCCTGATCATAGGACGACGTCACAAAGCCCACCATCTTCATCGGGATCGGCTGGTTCGGGTCGAGCACGATCTGAGCCCCCTCTTCCAGTTTGGAGCCGTCTTCGGTCAGAAGACCGACCAGCTGGCGGCGTCCCTTAGCTACCAGATCAGGCCGCGCCATGCCGCGCATACCGACAAAGTCTGCCTTCTTCTTGCCAACGGCCCAGCCCATACCCGCATCAAACGGCGTCACTGTGCCATCGGTGTCCTGACCAACGATGATGTAGCCCTTTTCGGCGCGGAGCACGTGCATCGTTTCGGTGCCATAGGCGCAGATGTCATATTGCTGACCTGCCTCCCAAAGCGTTTCCCACAGCTGGCGACCCAGCGGTGCAGGTACGTTGACCTCGAAACCGATTTCGCCGGTAAAGCTGACACGCCACAGACGCGCGGGAATGCCAGCCACGTCCACTTCGGCACAGGACATGTGCGGGAAGTTTTCCTCGGTCAGCACCAGATCCGGCACAAGGGGTTGCAACAGTTTGGCAGCGTTCGGGCCGTTCAGTGCAATGGTTGACCACTGTTCGGTCACCGAGGTCAGCCAAACATCAAGATCGGGCCATTCGGTCTGCAGATAGTCTTCCATCATGTTCAGCACGCGTGCCGCGCCACCAGTGGTGGTCGTGACGTGGAAACGGTCATCAGAGATGCGACCGATCACGCCGTCGTCACGAATGAACCCATCGTCGCCGCACAGCAGGCCATAACGGCATTTGCCAGGTGCGAGTTTGAGGAACGGGTTTGTGTACATGCGGTTAACGAACTCAGCGGCATCAGGACCAACCACTTCGATCTTGCCCAGCGTGGAAGCGTCAAAGATGCCTACGCTGGACCGCGTTGCTGCGCATTCACGCTTGACCGCGGCGTCCATATTTTCACCCGACTTGGGGAAATAACGCGCGCGGCGCCACTGGCCGACGGGTTCATACACAGCACCGTTTTCCTCGGCCCATGCGTCGATCTGCGTTTTCCGCGTCACTTCGAAATGGCTACCACGGTGATAGCCAGCAAAGGCGCCAAATGTTGTCGGCGTGTAAGGCGGGCGGAAGGTTGTCAGACCCACCTGCGGCTGCTTTTTGCCAAGCGCATCGGCGGCAATGTTCAGACCGTTGATGTTCGACATCTTGCCTTGATCGGTCGCCATGCCGTTGGTGGTGTAGCGTTTGACGTGTTCGATCGAACGCATGCCCTCTTTCACCGCAAGACGCAGGTCTTTGGCCGTCACGTCGTTTTGGTAGTCAACAAACGCCTTGGCGCGCCCCGGCTGTTTGTCGGTCGGCAGCTCTTTGTGCATCACGCCCGTACCAGGACGATCCTCGTCCACGGCATAGCTGGCCGCGTCACCCGCCTGGCCCAGTGCATCCAGTGCGGCTTGGGCCTGTGCCGCGCCATCTGTCAGCGCTGCTTCAATTCCCCACAGGCCACGGCCCGCGCCCGCGATCACGCAGTCTTCGGGCGTATCGGACGGCAAGAAAGTGGTCAGGTCATCGTCCCACGCCAGTTTGCCCTTCGTGTGCGAAAACAGGTGCAGCGACGGCGTCCAGCCACCGGACATCAGCACAGCGTCACACTTGATTTCGGAGCCCGCGCTCACTGTGCTGCCAGAGACCTTATTCACGCGTAGCGAAGACACGCGCAGACGACCAGAGGTCGCCGTGGCTGTGTGGCTCAGCTTGACCGGAATGTTCAGCGCTTTCGCCTGATCCAGAAGATCAGCGCGCACTTCGGCGCGTGTGTCGACGATGGCCTGAACCTGCGCACCTGCGCCTGCCAGATCGAACGCGGCGTACCATGCGCTATCGTGCGATGTCAGAACAACAGGACGTTTGCCCACCAGAACGCCAAAGCGGTTCAAGAAGGTCTGCGCCGATCCCGCCAGCATCACGCCCGGACGGTCGTTGCCGTGGAAGACCAGCGGTTTTTCCAGCGCACCCTGCGCCAGCACAACCTGCTTGGCCCGCACACGCCACATACGTTCGCGCGGAGTATCCTGCGGCACCTCGTCAAGGTGATCGGTCAAACGCTCGACCATACCGATGAAGTTTTCGTGGTAGTAGCCGATGGCGGTGGTGCGCGTCATAACCTTCACACCTGCCGCCTCAAGCTCGGCCAGTGTGGCAGACAGCCAATCCCATGCCGCCACGCCATCAATCTTGGCCTGCGGCTCAGAAAGCAGAGTGCCGCCCGCCTCGGAATGTTCATCAACCAGAACCACCTTCAGGCCCTTGCCTGCTGCCTGACGCGCAGCAGCCAGACCAGACGGTCCCGCACCAACGATCAGCACATCGCAATGCATGTTGCGCGATGCGTAGACGTCGGGGTCTTCTTCGGTCGGGCTGACGCCCAGACCGGCCGCAGCGCGGATGAATGGCTCATAGACTTTGTGCCAGAAGTTCCGCGGCCACATGAACGTCTTGTAGTAAAAGCCCGCCGAGAACAGCATGTAGGCCGCGTCGTTCACAGCACCCACGTCGAATTTCAGCGACGGGTATTTGTTTTGCGACGTTGTCTCGAGCCCCTTGCGCAGTTCCTGCATGGTCGCGCGCGTATTCGGTTCGAACTGACCCTTGCCACGGCGCGTGCCGATCAGGGCGTTGGGCTCTTCCGAGCCTGCTGCTACCGGGCCACGCGGACGGTGGTACTTGAACGACCGGCCCATAAGGTGGTTGCCTTGGGCAAGCAGAGCCGAAGCAACAGTATCGCCGCGGAAACCTTCAACATCGTGACCGTCAAAGGTGAAACGGATGGGCTGTGTGCGGTCGATGCGACCACGTCCAGGAATGCGATAGCTCATGCTTTGCCCTCCGTCAGAGTGCTAAGGTCCGGGCGCGGTGTGCCCGAGGGATAGGTGGTCAAAAAGCGGTCAGACACGGTGTCACGCACCGCGTTGAAGAAGCGGCCACACCCGTGCAGGTGACGCCAGCGTTCGTAATGCGCGCCTTTGGCGTTCTCGCGGATGAACAGGAACTCTTCCCACTGTTCGTCGGTCTGGCTCATGGGATCGGCGGGACGCACGATGTGCGCCTGACCGGCATAGGCGAACTCGGCCTCGGGCAGGGTTTCTTCGCAATGGGGGCAATGGATCAGAAGCATGTGTTTGTCCTCAGTGTGCGACAGCGGCAGCGGCGGCTTCGTCGATCAGACGACCGGTGCGGAAGCGTTCCATGGTGAAAGGCGCGTTGATCGGGTGCGGCTCGTCCTTGGCCACGGTCCAGGCAAAGGTATGCGCGGCGCCCGGTGTTGCCTTGAACCCGCCCGTACCCCAACCGCAGTTAACGTAAAGCCCCTGAACCGGCGTCTTCGAAATGATCGCAGAGCGATCCGGAGTCACATCAACAATGCCGCCCCATTTGCGCAGCATCCGCATCCGGTTGAAGATCGGGAAGACCTCGGTGATCGCGGCGACTGTATGTTCGATCAGCGGCAGGCCGCCGCGCTGGCTGTAGGATGTATACTGGTCCGTGCCCGAACCGATGACCAGCTCGCCCTTGTCGGATTGACTGATATAGGCATGCACCGCGTTCGACATCACCACGCAGGGGAAAATCGGTTTGACCGGCTCCGACACCAGCGCCTGCAGCGGATAGCTTTCCAACGGAAGGCGCACATCGGCGGTTTGCATAACGGTTGAGGTATGGCCCGCCGCCGAAACAGCGACCTTCTTGGCCTTGATGAAACCCTTGGCGGTTTCGACACCCGCGACAGAGCCGTCTGCGTTCCGGCGAATGGCTGTGACGGCGCAGTTCTGGATGATGTCCACACCACGTTCAGCCGCGCCACGGGCATAGCCCCATGCCACCGCATCGTGCCGCGCCGTCCCTGCCCGCTCCTGCAGCGCCCCGCCCATGACGGGATAGCGCGCATTCGCCGAGATATTCAGCGGCGGGCAGTAGTCTTTGCATTCCTGCGGGGTCAGCCAGCGGTTATCGACACCGTTCAGTCGGTTGGCGTGGATGTGACGCGTGAACGACTGCACGTCGTGCACGTTGTGCGCCAGCATCAGAACGCCGCGCCGCGAATACATAACGTTGTAGTTCAGCTCTTGGCTGAGGTTTTCCCACAGATCCACCGCATGATCGAAAAGCCGCGCGCTTTCGTCATACAGATAGTTCGACCGGATGATCGTGGTGTTCCGACCGGTGTTGCCACCACCCAGCCACCCCTTGTCGATCACAGCGACATTGGTGATGCCGTGCTGTTTGGCCAGATAATAGGCCGCGCCCAACCCGTGGCCGCCCGCCCCGACAATGATCACGTCGTATTCTTTCTTGGGCTGACTATCGGGCCACTGCTCGGTCCAGCCTGTATGGCCGTTCAGGGCATTCTTCAGCAGGGCAAAGGCGTTAAAACGCGTCATATGGCGGCCTCGCAAGTTGGTTTGTTGAGGGTGATTTCACCAAATTTACGCGAGTCGGCTGTCACTTGCGGGTAGTATCGGGACAACTCATGTGTAAATATGGGACATGGCGCATTCAGATCATAAACGTCTTAAAGTCGGCTTTTTGCTTGCCGAAAGCTTTACCTTATCCGCGTTCGCAAATTTCGTGGATGTGCTCCGGCTTGCCGCAGACGAAGCCGACCGTTCGCGCCCGATCCTATGTGACTGGGACGTTTTATCCGACACGATGAATCCCGTCCGATCATCCTGCGGCGTGCGGGTATCACCGGACACACGGCTGCGGGACGCGGGGACATATGACTACCTGATCGTTGTCGGCGGCTTGATGAGCGAAGAGACCGGCCTGTCGAACGCCATGATCACCTTCCTGCGCACACGCGCCGCGGCGGGAACACCACTCGTGGGTCTGTGTACGGGGGTGTTTCACCTGCAAGAAGCTGGTCTTCTGGCCGGCTATCGCTGTTGTGTCAGTTGGTTTCACCATCAGGATTTCCTTGACCGCTTCGAAACCGAGCGCCCCGTTTCAGACCAGATTTTCGTAGTCGACAGGGACCGACTGACCTGCTCGGGCGGACATGGCGCATCGCATCTGGCCGCCTTTCTTGTGACGCGGCATCTCGGCCAATCGGCAGCGATCAAAAGCCTGAACATCATGATGATCGACAATGCCCTAGGTGGGGATCGCCCCCAACCTGGTCAAAGCCTTGCGCGGCAACCAAAGGACCCGCTTGTGAAACGGGCCGTTCTTTTGATGCAGCAGAATATCGAGGTGCCGCTGACGATCTCGGCCCTCGCAGGTCGTTTGGGAACCGCCCGCCGCACGTTATTGCGCCACTTCGAGGCCGACCTGTCTGCCAGCCCATCGCGCGTTTACATGGATCTGAGGCTGGATCGCGCGCAGTCAAAGCTGACGAATTCGGACGCCTCTATCCCTGAAATTGCACAGCTCTGCGGATTTTGTGACGGGGCACATCTGTCCAAAACACTGAAACAGGATCGCGGCTTCACTCCGAGCCAGTACAGAGCGGCCAAGCAATCACAAGACCTGCTGTCCAACACCTCACCATAGCGCTTAGCGGGGTTAATCTTTCGTCTGACCGTGAGACCTGAGTCGGATCGCTTTTTAAGTACCGAGAGTCTACATTCATTTGGTGCCGGAAGGGCCGCGAACCGAACTTGAGAAATCGCGCCCAGAATAGGCGCAACCCCATTGAGAAAACGGTGACTGAATTGGCGCAAAAGCGCATCGATCCGCCTTCCAGCATGTCAAACCATCGCGCCCAAAACCCACCAAGCCATTGATCTAAAATTGAATTTCACAAAGTCAAACCAACGAACAACGGATCTATTTACAAAATTAATAAAATAATACTTAATGAGTCGCACAGAGCCGTAGACTGCTCTGAAAGGGAGGGAACTATGACATTTAAGACAACGCTTTTGGCGTCGGCCATCGCTATTGCACCAGTGGCTGCTTTTGCCGCTGATATGACCATCGGTTTTAGCCAGATCGGCTCTGAGTCCGGATGGCGCGCGGCCGAAACGACGGTCACAAAACAAGAGGCCGAAAAACGTGGCATCGACCTGAAGTTTGCCGATGCACAGCAAAAACAGGAAAACCAGATCAAGGCGATCCGTAGCTTTATCGCGCAGGGCGTGGATGGCATTCTGGTGGCTCCGGTCGTGGCCACCGGCTGGGACGAAGTACTGGAAGAAGCCGCAGATGCGGAAATCCCCGTAGTTCTGCTGGACCGGACGATTGACGCGGACGAGTCGCTTTACCTGACCGCAGTGACATCCGATCTGGTGCACGAAGGCCGCGTTGCCGGCGAATGGCTGGTCAACGAGATGAACGGTGCCGACTGCCGTATCGTCGAATTGCAGGGCACCACGGGCTCATCCCCCGCCATCGACCGCAAAAACGGCTTTGAGCAGGGTATCGCTGGCCATAGCAACCTTGAAATCGTGCGCAGCCAGACCGGTGATTTCACCCGTGCGCAAGGCAAGGTCGTGATGGAAAGCTTCCTTAAGGCAGAAGGCGGCGAAAATATCTGCGCGCTTTATGCCCATAACGACGACATGGCCGTCGGTGCCATTCAGGCGATCAAAGAGGCCGGATTGAAACCCGGCGAAGACATCAAGATCGTTGCCATTGACGCCGTTCCTGATGCCCATAAGGCCATCGCCGCAGGCGAGATGAACGCCACAATCGAACTGACGCCGAACATGGCAGGCCCCGCGCTTGATGCACTGGAAGCCTATCTGGCCAGTGGTGCGATGCCTGCGAAATGGATCCAGACAGAGTCCAAGCTGTTCACAAGCGCGGATGACAATGAGGCGATCTTCAACATGAAAAAAGACCTCGGCTACTGATACGAGTGTCTTGTTCCGGGCGTTTTATAGCGCCCGGTCCTCTGCCGGACGACGCTCCTCCGTCCGGCAGCTTTTCGACGGCCATAGGCAGACCGCACCTTGGCGGATAAGGTCCCCTGTATGACAAATATTTCCACATCGGACAGGCCCGTTTTACATGCACGGGGCATATCGAAATTTTTCCCCGGCACGATCGCGTTGGATGATGTCGAACTGCGCCTTATGCCCGGCGAAGTGCACGCGCTTTTGGGTGAGAACGGCGCTGGCAAATCGACACTGATCAAATGCCTGACAGGGGCCTACCGACGCGACGCCGGTGTGATCAAGCTGGACGGAACCGAGGTCGAACCCGCCTCGACCGCGGACAGTCAGAGATTGGGGATCGGCACGGTATACCAAGAGGTCAACCTGCTGCCCAACCTGACCGTTGCCGAAAACCTGTTTCTGGGTCGGCAGCCCATGCGCGGCGGCTTTATTGCTCGCAAACGCATGAATGCTGAGGCCCGCGCGGTGCTGCAGGATTACGGGCTAGAGATTGATCCCGCCGAACCGCTGACCGCCTATTCTGTCGCCATCCAACAGGTGATCGCGATTGCGCGCGCGGTTGAGATGTCTGGCAAAGTATTGATCCTTGATGAGCCCACAGCCAGCCTTGATCATGACGAAGTGCAACTTCTGTTCGGGGTGATCCGCAAGCTGAAGAAGCGCGGATTGTCCATTGTATTCATTACGCATTTCCTTGATCAGGTCTTTGCTATTTCGGACCGCGCCACGATCCTGCGCAACGGTCGCGTGATCGGTGAATGTGTGTTGGCCGAGGTCACGCAGCATGATGTCGTGACAATGATGTTAGGCCGCCAGCTTGAGGCGCGTGTCAAAGCCCGCGATGTGGGCGTGGCAGGCAAGACGCTGGTCGAGGTCGCGGGCCTAGGAAAACGCGGGATGATCGCGCCGTTCTCTCTTGATATCCGCGAAGGCGAAGTTGTCGGACTGGCCGGTTTGCTGGGGTCCGGAAGAACGGAAACAGCCAATCTGATCTTTGGCGTGGTACCCGCAGATCAAGGCAAGATCATGCTGCGCGGACAAGAAATTGGCGTGAGCAATCCGCGGGATGCGGTGGCACATCGTTTCGCGCTCTGCCCCGAAGATCGCAAAGTGGATGGCATCGTCGGTGACCTGTCGGTGCGCGATAACATCATCCTTGCGCTTCAGGCGCGGCAAGGCTGGATGCGACCGATCCCGCGCGCAAAGGTTCAGGAAATCGCCAAAAGCTATGTCCGGGCGCTGGATATCCGGCTCGCGTCGCTCGATATGCCTATCCGGCTTTTGTCAGGCGGCAATCAGCAAAAGGCGCTTCTGGCGCGGTGGTTGGCCACAAACCCTGACTTTCTTATCCTTGATGAACCGACCCGAGGCATCGACGTTGGTGCCCACGCCGAGATCATCGCATTGATCGAACAGTTGCGCGCCGATGGCATGGCCCTGCTGGTGGCCTCGTCCGAGCTTGAGGAACTGGTGGCCTATTCCACCCGAGTCATCGTTCTGCGCGACCGAAAACAGGTGCGGGAACTGGCTGGCGACGAAATCACACCCGACAATATCATCAACGCTATCGCCACGGAGGAGGTCGCATGACCCAGCCCACCGTCGGACCACGCCCATCCGTTTTCAAACGCATTATGCCTCAGCTTGTGATCCTTGCGGTGGCACTGGCGCTGAACGTGGCGGTGTTTCCCGAGTTTTTCCATATCGATTTCCGCAACGGGCGGCTGTTTGGAAATCTGATCGATGTTCTGAACCGCGGCGCGCCGGTCGCGTTGTTGTGCATTGGCATGACACTTGTGATTGCAACCAAGGGGATCGACCTTTCGGTCGGCGCGGTCATGGCCATTGCGGGCGCGGTGGCCGCAGCGACTGTGGTTGATGGACACAGTTGGGGAACGGCCCTGTTGGCAGCACTGCTGGCGGGCGGCCTGTGCGGATTGTGGAACGGGTTTCTGGTGGCGGTGCTGCGCATCCAGCCCATCGTGGCGACGCTTGTCCTGATGGTGGCCGGACGCGGGATCGCGCAGCTTGTGACCGAAGGCAAAATCCTGACGTTTGACAACGCGGGCCTGAGCAACTTGGGCGCGGGCACGATTGCTGGTGTCCCTACCCCGATCCTGATCTGGCTGGCGCTTGGGGCCCTTGTGACGTTCGGCGTCCGTCGTACGGCGTTGGGTATGCTGATCGAAGCCATCGGGATTAACGAACGGTCCTCTCGTCTTGCGGGGATTAACAGCCGCGTGCTGCTGGTTTGCGTCTATCTCGTATCCGGGCTTTGCGCGGCGCTTGCTGGCGTGATCGTTGCCGCTGATATCAACGGCGCGGACGCCAACAATGCAGGTCTATGGCTGGAACTGGACGCGATCCTGGCGGTCGTGATCGGTGGGAATTCGTTGCTTGGGGGCCGGTTTTCTATTGTCGCCTCTCTGCTAGGTGCGCTGATCATCCAGTCCATCAATTCGGTCATTCTGCTTTCGGGCCTACCGCCGGAATTCAACCTTGTGATCAAGGCGCTTCTGATCCTTGGCATCCTTGTGATCCAGAGCCCGAGGATCGGAAATTACATCTACATGCTCCGCGCTTCTGGCCCACAGCCACAGCCCGATCCTCTTGTCCGACAACGTCCCGAAAAGGAAGCTGCCCAATGATCCGCTCCACGCATCTGCCGCTTTTGATTACGCTGGCGACGTTTATTGTGGCCTATGCGCTTTGCGCGTCGGCCTACCCCGCAATGCTATCGCTGAGGGTTGTGGCGAACCTGCTGACGGACAACGCGTTTCTGGGAATTGCTGCCGTTGGCATGACCTTTGTTATTCTGTCTGGCGGGATCGACCTGTCGATCGGATCGGTGATTGCCTTCACCGGCGTTTTCCTGGCTGTGATCCTGCGCGACACCTCGCTTCATCCGCTGGTGGCCTTTGCCTTGGTTTTGGCGCTGACTACAGGGTTTGGTGCGGCGATGGGCGCGACGATCCACTATCTGGAAATGCCCCCGTTTATCGTGACGCTAGCGGGCATGTTTCTGGCGCGCGGCGCGGCCTATGTTCTGTCCACCGAAAGCGTGCCGATCACGCATGAATTCTACGACATGCTTCAAGGTCTCTACTGGAAGGTCGACGGCGCACGGTTCCGTTTGATTGGTGGCCTGATGGTTCTGACGTTCCTGATTGGCATCATCACCGCGCACCGCACCCGCTTTGGCCAGAACGTCTATGCGCTGGGTGGTGGTGAGCAAGCAGCACGTCTGATGGGCGTGCCGATGGCCAGCACCACCATCGGAATTTACGCCGTTTCCGGCGGACTGGCGGGGCTTTCGGGGATCGTCTTCTCGCTCTATACGTCGGCGGGCTATTCGCTGGCCACTGTCGGGGTCGAGTTGGATGCCATTGCTGCCGTTGTCATTGGTGGCACGCTGTTAACTGGTGGATATGGCTTTGTCGCAGGGACATTCTTTGGCATCCTTATCATGGGTCTGATACAGACCTACATCGTCTTCGACGGCACGCTGTCGAGTTGGTGGACCAAAATCGTAATCGGAGGACTGCTGTTTGCATTCATCCTCCTGCAGAAAGGACTGACGTGGGCGGCAGAGAAAAGAGCAACACGGGCTCGGCAACGCACAGCGACTGGTTCCGCCGCTCTCTCATGACATTGGTCACAGCGGGCGGCGCAGGGGCGGAACGCGCGTCCAATCACACGGCCTTCGTGGTGGACCAGCTTGGCCGCGCCATCGTTGCTGGCGAATACCCTGCCGAAACAATGATCCCGCTTGATCCTGATCTATGCGAGATGTTCGGCGTGTCGCGAACCGTGGTGCGCGAGGCGAAAAAGACACTGATTGCCAAGGGCATGATCCAGTCGAAGGCCAAGGTCGGCACGCATGTACGTCCTGCAGACGAATGGAACATGTTCGATGAAGACGTCCTGCGCTGGCACGCGACAGCACGCAATCCGACGCGTTTTTACGAAGAGCTTTACGAAATCCGCATGATCTTTGAACCGGCGGCCGCCGCGCAAGCCGCGGGGCGTGTCAATCAGGTCGATCTGGATGAGCTGAACGCCTTGTGCGACCGGCTGGCCACAGCGGACAACCGCACCGATTTTGCGCTTGCCGACTACGAATTCCACAAACAGGTTCTGCGCCTGTCCGGAAACCGGTTCCTACAGTCGCTGGGCGATCTGGTGCAAACCGCGCTTTATTCGCTGTTCATGGCAGAACACATCGGCGACTTCTCTGAGCGCCGAGAGTCCGTCGCCCAAAGGCACCGCGCCATTGTATCGGCCATCGCTTCGGGCGCGCAGTTGGATGCGCGTGATGCCATGAGTCGCGTCATCCATGACGGCTATGCCAATGTGGTCATGAAAGGCGCCGTCGCTGGCTAGGTGCCCTGCGCAGTTTCTGACATCACGATGCGACCGCGCGTTTACCTTGATGGTTTGCGGCCAGCGCATGGAAAATGATCAGGCCAAGCCCAAGCACGATGCCGATCCACATGATCGTCGGGGACTTCCATAGAACCAGCAAAGCTAACCCCAGCCGAAGGAACATTTCCCAGCGCGCCATGGGTCCGCGATCAAACCGCGCAAGCGCTGATGCCATCAGATACAGCGCAAGGATCAGACGTGCAGCCAGCCATCCAAGGGCAACCCACTCGATCTGGCCCGTATACCCTTCAATCAAGGCCCGCTGTCCCGTTTCGCTGGTGATGGTCACCGCCTCTTCGATCAGAAGAAGTTCGGGATACCAAGCAAATACAAAGGGGATCGTGAACATCACGATGCCGACCCTGACGGCGGCAAAGCCTGTGCGCATCGGCTCGGTTCGGGTGATCGAGGCCGCAGCAAAGGCCGTAATCGCCACCGGCGGCGTGATCGCCGAGGCGACAGCGAAATAGAACACAAACATATGCGCAGTGAAAAAGCTGACCCCGAGGTTGGCCAGCAGTGGCCCCAACAGCAAGGCAACGTTCACATAGGCCGGAACCGTTGGCATGCCCATGCCCAGCAGGATCGCGCACAACATTGCGCATGTCAGCGCGAGCATCAGATAAACGCCACCGACGATATGAATTTCGAACCCAAAGACCGAAATCACCTGCGCCTTTTCGAGCCATGAGGTCACAGCGCGGGTCAGTTCTCCGGTCAGCCCGCTTTCGTTCAGAAACGCCGAAATAATCGAGACCGCGAACAACAGCAGGAATAGTCGCGACAACAAAAAGCCCCCGTCCGCCAGCGACATCAGAACCCGCGATGGTTTTGCGCGCGTTGACGGATCAAGAAACAGCAGCGGCAACAGCACCGCCACGGCCCACCAACCGGCTGAGACCGCGTCGCCAGTTGAATTAGTAATTGTGCGGATCACCCCCGTAGGCAGGATCGACGCCAGAATGCTGCCGCCCAGCGCATCCTTGTTGCCCAGAAGCAGGAACAGGATCGTCATGATGGGCACGAAGATGATGATCAGGTTCAACCAGTCCTGTTTGTTCATTAAAAGGTCGTCGGGAATGTCACGCATCGGTTCGACTTTCTCGCGGCGGGCCTGAAAGACGACGGCAAGGAAGATCGAAAAGAAAAAGAACATCGCGGGCAGAAACGCCGCCGTGATGACCTTATCGTAAGGCACCGCCGTCAGGGCCACCAAGACAAAGGCTGCCACGCCCATGACCGGTGGCATGATCTGCCCGCCGGATGATGCCGCGGCCTCGACCCCGCCTGCGAACTGCGGCGAAAAGCCGTTGCGCTGCATCATCGGAATGGTCAGTCGTCCCGTAGACAGCACGTTCGTCACCGGACCGCCTGTGATTGTGCCGAACATGGCAGACGACACGATAGCTGCGTGGGCCGGCCCGCCTCGCAGTCTGCGCGTGCTCATCACCGCCAGCTTGATCAGCGACGTGCCGCCTGCCGATGACCCGAAAAGCGCGCCAAGAATCACATAGGGAAAGACCTGACTGACAACGATTTCCATAAAGCGGCCCATGAAACCGTCGGGCGTGATAAAGACGTTGGTGGCCTTCTGTATCGCCGCCGCCGTGACATCGCCGCCATCGGCCCCCAGCTTGGTCAGAAGAAAGCTATTGTCGGACAAATCAAACACCCAGATCAGGGCGGTACCGACCGTGTAGATCACCACGATGCTCGCCACGGCCACCAACGGCAGCCCCCAGACACGCACATTGTAGAGGAAAAACAACGTGATGATCGTGAACAGCAGCGGAATAATCCAGATGCCGAAGCGGGCCTGACAGGCGGGCACCTCGGCCTCGAACGAAATACCGGGAATGACGCCCGCCGAGCGTTCCGCCGCCTCTTGGATCAGGCGGGCGCGTTCGCCAGTGATCTGATCGATCAGACAGATCGAGTCAATTTCGACAAGATAGCCGAAGGCCGCCAGAAACGCGGCAAGGATCAGACCGGCATCCAGCAGAAAACCCACCCAAGCGATATTCGGTCGCGTCTCGCGCCATGCCCGATACACGCTGGAATCCAGCGCGACGATCAGCATCATCAGCAGAAAGACAGGCGGGTAGAAATACTCTGGCGGGAAGTGGGACACACGGAAGAACGGACGCCCCGTCAGGTCGCGCGCCAGATCCTGAAGGCCGGGAATTTCCGGCAGGGTGTTCGCCATACCGACAACAACAAGGGTCAGGGCAAGCCAGAAGGCAATCCGCTGGCCCAGCGGCTTGGACAAAGGTGTGGTGTCAGTCATGGTATGTCACTTTATGAAAAAGGGCCGCACGTGGCGGCCCCTGTAAGCGGGTTACGGACGCAGGCAATCCGCGACGGTGTGGCCCGCATCTTCAAACGCGCGAATGGCACCGGGATGCATTTTGATCTGCACCGCGCCACAAGCACCCTGACTTTTCCCATCAAGGTCGCCAAAGCTCATCATCAGGAAGGGGCCGCGTGGCGAACTGGTCAGGAACCGTTCCTGCCCTTCAAGGTAGGCTGTGGTGATATCGTATACCAACGTTTCGTCCATTGAGGCCGAGACGATCTGACCAAAGGCCGTAGCAAAGCTGTCAAAGCTGTCGTCATCCGTCACGATTGTGATGTCGTTGCCCTCATAGGCCTTGCGGACCTCATCAACTGGCACGGAATAAGGCGCGTGCCCCGGTGCAGCCATGATCTGCTGACCCAGTTCGCTGGCTAAAAGGTCAGAGGGAACGTCGTGGATGGTGATCCCTCCAGCCGCCGCAATCGCGATCTGACGACCCGAGGGCAGACCTTCCGGAATGGTCCACGCATCAGCGCCACCGCCTGTGATGCTCGAGACCGTGTCGGGCCATGGGTTCTGGATACCTTCATATCCTTCGCCGTCTTTCAGTCCGCTCAGCAACTGGATCATCGCCCGACCCGAGGTCAGGGCAGCACCACGCGGCGGGCCGTTCCAGATACGCTTACCGCTCAGATCACGCACGTCTTCTACGGGATTGCTGTTGTAATAGCCAAAAATCTGGGCCGATCCCGCATTGAAGAACAGAACACGGATATTCGAGGCCAGCTCGGCGCCCTTCTCCGGACCAACACCACTGTAGGGACCGATGCCACGAGACAGAAGGAACGGCAGGATCAGCGGCGCCGGAGCCATATCAAGACGGCCTTCGGCGACAGCCTGAACAGAGTTGGTCAGCGTCGCGCCTTCGGTGATCTGCAGGTTGGCAACTCCTGCGCTGTCCAGAACGGCGGCCAGCGTGGTGTCGATGTAATGCGGGGTCGAACCCGGCGTGGTGGTCTCAGCGGTCAGCGTCGCTTGCGCCGCGGCCGCAAGCGGTGCAGCAGCCAGCACAGCACCGAGAATGGTCTGTCTGATCATGGAATCCTCCCTAACTTTTGCACCTTCCTCCAAAGGCGGCCGCGCCCTGACGGACGCGAGCCTTTTTACGCTGGCAGAAACTATATGACTTGTCACGTAATTTTTTTTCGGGTCTTATCGGACCCATCGGAGGAGACATATGAGCCTGGATTCAAAGATCGATCGTGATCGAATTCAACGCAGACAGAACCGCGAAGACCTGAACGTTTTCTCGCGCCTGCCTGCGGTCTATTCGACGTCGCGCAAGCAAGGTCAGCAACTGCTGCAAATCGGCGGAGGCCTGTCGATTGTCGAATGGCGCACCTTGTGGGACCTTCACGAAGCAGGACCGATGACCATACGCGACCTGTCAACGATCCAACGCACCGATCATTCTCTGCTAAGCCGCGCCCTACCCGATATGAAACGCAAGGGATATGTGCGGATGGAACGCTCTGAAGAAGACGGACGCCAAACCATTGTCGAGCTAACAGACGAAGGCCGCAGCGCCTACGAATCCGCCGCCCCTATAATGGCCCGACGTCGCGCGGCCCTGCGCGAGCGGTTTTCCGACGACGAAATCCGGGCGTTCACAGGATTTCTGGACCGGTTCGAAGAGTTCCTTCAAATCCCTGTAGATCAAATCCTGAATGCGGAGACGGCGGAATGACCGACAAACCGAACGTTCTCTGGATCATGGCAGATCAACTCCGGTTCGATTACCTCAGCTGCTACGGCCACCCGCACCTTCACACCCCGCATATTGACGCGCTGGCAGATCGCGGCGTGCGGTTTACCAACACCTACGTTCAATCGCCGGTCTGCGGCCCGTCCCGCATGTCGGCCTATACCGGCCGCTACGTGCGCAGCCACGGCTCGACCTGGAACGGCATGCCTTTACGAATTGGCGAGCCGACACTGGGCGATCATCTGCGCGAGGCCGGCGCACGCGCCGTTCTGGTGGGCAAGACCCATATGGCCGCTGATGCAGAAGGTATGGCTTGGCTGGGTATTGATCCCAAAAGCGAAATCGGTGTGCGCGCCTCTGAGTGCGGTTTCGAAGTGTTCGAACGGGACGATGGGTTGCACCCCGATAGCCCCCGCCAGCAATGGTCTGCCTATGACGACTATCTTGTCGCGCATGGGTACGACTCGGACAACCCATGGGAAGACTTCGCAAATTCAGGCAAAGACGACGACGGAGAGCTTCTTTCGGCTTGGCTTTTAAAGAATTCGCGGATGGCGGCGAACGTCCCCGAAGAACATTCGGAAACCGCCTATATGACCGACCGCGCCATAGATTTCATGGAACAGGCAACAGCGGATGGACGGCCATGGATGTGTCATCTGTCCTACATCAAACCGCACTGGCCCTATATTGTGCCCGCCCCCTATCACGACATGTATGACGAACGTCATATCGTGCCGCCCGTCAGGTCCACTGCCGAACGGGACACTGATCATCCGCTGATGAGCGCCTATCACGATGCCCGCGTCTGCAAGAGCTTTTCACGCGATCATGTCCGCGAACATGTGATCCCCGCCTATATGGGGCTTATCAAACAGCTGGACGACAATCTGGGCCGTCTGTTCGCCTGGATGGACGAAAAGGGGCTGTCTCAAAATACCATCATCGTTTTCACGTCCGACCATGGCGATTACATGGGTGACCACTGGATGGGAGATAAGGATTTTTATCACGAGATGGCTGTGAAAGTTCCCCTGATCATCGCCGATCCACGCCCCGAAGCAGACGCCACACGCGGCAGCGTTTCGGATGCTCTGATCGAGATGATCGACCTTGCGCCTACGTTGATGTCCGCGCTGGGTTGCACCCCCAAACCGCACATCATCGAAGGCCGCGATTTGACACCGCTTTTGCACGGCACCGAAGGGTTTTCACGTAAATATGTCATCAGTGAACACGACTATCACTGGTCCGATATGGCCCGCACGCTTGAGCAGCGACAGGAAGACGCCCACACCAAGATGATCTTTGATGGCCGCTGGAAGTACATCCGCTGCGAAGGCTTCCGACCGGTGCTGTTTGATCTTGCAACCGATCCATCCGAATTGACCGATCTGGGGGGGTCGACGGATGCCGAACACATCACAGTGCGCGCCCGCATGGAGGCCGCCCTTCTGGATTGGGCCACGCGCCACCATACACGTATCACCGCAACACCCAGTCTACTTGCCCGCCAGAAAATGGCCGCAGAAAGCGGTATCCTGATCGGCTTCTGGGATGAGGATGAATACTTCACCACAACCGGTAAACGGTTCGAAGATCTGAAACCGGTCGGGCGCTGACCGCGACTCACCCCGCAGCGGCCGAGGCCTTCGCAGCTCCTCTTTGCTGTCCGCCAGTTTCAGATACGTCCCGTTATTCTGGATCCTTCGGGTCCGGCGTCGCTGTCTGATCAGCCCACGCGCTGTATCGCTTGAAGCGCCGATTTCGCGGCTTTTTCTTTGACGGGGCCGAAGCCGCGGACCTCATTGACCAAGCCCGCCGCGTCAATGGCCTGCGAAATGTTGGCTTCGTTCAGATTGGCGATCAAACGATCCAGCATCGCGCGGTATTCTGTGATCAACGCGCGTTCCAGACGGCGTTCTTCGGTGTAGCCGAACGGGTCGAACGCGGTGCCGCGCAGGCGCTTGCCATGGGCCAGAACCCGCATCGCGGGCCTGATCCACGGCCCGAACGCCCGCTTCAACGGTCGCCCACGCGCGTCTTTTCCGGGCAACATCGGTGGCGCGAGGTGGTGCGTCACGGTGAAGTCGCCCTCGAACCGGTCTTTCAGGCTGGTCAAAAACCCTGTGGCCGTGTGCAAACGGGCAACCTCGTATTCGTCCTTATAGGCCATCAACTTGAACAACCCGCTCATCGCGGCTGCTGTCAGTTCACCGGCGGCACCGGACACACGGGTCTCGGCCGCCTGCACCTTGGCGATTATCTCGCGGAAGCTTTTGGCCCAAGCATCATCCTGATATTCGCTTAGAAACGTCGCGCGACGGGTAATTTGTTCGTCCAGCGTCTGGATCGGAGGCGTTACCAACCCTGCCGCTTCGTTCACGGCGCTTACGTCCTCGGCGGCGATCCGCCCCCAGCCAAAGGCACGTTTGTTCAGGTCGGGTTTGACGCCGTTCAGGTCGATCGCGCGCATCAAGGCATTCAGCGACAGCGGCACCAATCCCGCCTGCCATGCCGCACCCAGCATCATAACGTTGGCAAAAACCGTATCGCCCAGCAGCGCCTCTGACAGCGCGTTGGCATCAAGTGTACCCAGCTTACCGGTTGCTGCCGCAATGGCATCAAGCCGTGTCTTGGCATTCAGGTCCGCGTCGCGGTTCTGCACCAGATCCCCTGTCGGCATGACGGCCGTGTTCAGAACGCCCCGTGTCCCCGAATGGAAGGTTTGTGACGCCTTGGGCGAGGAGCTAACTACGATATCGCAGCCGATCAATGCATCCGCGCTTGCCGGTTCGACCCGCACTTGATTGACCTTCTGTGCATCGCGCCCCATGCGGATATAGCTGATGACAGGGCCGAATTTTTGCGCAAATCCCATAAAATCAAGCACTGACGCGCCTTTGCCCTCAAGATTTGCCGCCATTGCGATCAACTGGCCCACGGTGACAACCCCCGTACCGCCAACGCCCGTCACGACGATATCCCACGGCGTGTCCAGCGTCGGCTGCTCCGGCGCTGGCAGGGATTTACTTAGCCGTTCGAACGCAGCCTCACCGCGTTGCGCGCCTTTCTTCAGACTTGCGCCCTCGACGGTGACAAAGCTGGGGCAAAAGCCGTTCAGGCAGGTGAAATCCTTGTTGCACGTATTAAGGTTGATCTTCCGTTTGCGCCCGAATTCGGTCTCTAACGGCTCGACACTCAGGCAGTTGGACTCGACCGAACAATCACCGCAGCCTTCGCAAACCAAAGGATTGATCACGGCAAACCGTTTGGGATCTTCCATCTTGCCACGTTTGCGCAGACGCCGTTTTTCAGTCGCGCAGGTTTGCTGATAGATAAGGACCGTGGTGCCGGAAATATCGCGCAATTCTCGTTGGATACGATCCATTTCGTTGCGGTGAAAGGCCTGCACGCCTTCTACCTTGGGCAAGTTTTCAGGTTGATCGCTGACCATCACCACGCGCTTGGCCCCTTCGGCCAGCACCGAACGCGCAATCGCCTCGACCGTGATCGGCCCGTCCACATGCTGGCCACCTGTCATGGCCACGGCGTCGTTGAACAGAATTTTAAAGGTGATGTTTGTGCCCGCAGCAATCGCCTGACGCACCGCAAGCGAGCCCGAGTGATAATAGGTCCCCTCGCCCAAATTCTGGAACACGTGGCGATTTCCGTTGAACTGCGACCGCGCCACCCAGTTCACCCCCTCGCCGCCCATCTGGATCAGCGACGTGGTGTTCCGCCCCATCCACGATGCCATAAAGTGGCACCCGATCCCCGCGAATGCCTGCGATCCATCGGGGACTTTGGTGGACGTATTGTGCGGACAGCCCGAACAGAAGTACGGCGTCCTTGTTGCCCCTGAAACGCTGATCGGATGCGGTTCGGGCGTGATTTTTGCGGCGATATCAACCAGATCAAGATCGACAGAATTCCGTTCAAGTCGGTCGGCGATATGCTGTGCCAGCATCACGGGGCCAAGTTCGGACGTCCACGGGATCAGGCGATTGCCTGTTTCGTCGCGTTTGCCCACCATCCGTCGCGGCTTGCGGCCCGGAAAATCATAGAAATACTCTTTCAGCTGGCTTTCGATGATGCCGCGCTTTTCCTCGACCACGAGCAGCTCATCTTTGCCCTGCGCGAACTCAAGCGCGCCTTCGTGTTCCAGCGGCCAGACCATGCCGACCTTGTAAATATCGATGCCCAGCGCGGCGGCGCGGGTTTTGTCGATGCCCAACAGGCGCAGTGCCTCAAGCACATCCAGATGTGCCTTGCCCGTCGTCACGATGCCGAACCGCGCCTTGTGGCCCCATTCAGCACGATCAATGGGATTGGCGCGGGCAAAGGCCATGACGGCGTTTTTCTTATGCTCCAGCCGCGCCTCGATCTGCGGCCCCGGAAGATCGGGCCAGCGGTAATGCAGACCGTCCTCGGGCGGAGTGAAGTCCGGCTTTACAAAGGAACGGTCCGGCTGGAGTTCGAACGACATGCCGGATTCAACCGTTTCCGATATCGCCTTGAAGCCAACCCACATCCCCGAAAAGCGCGACAGAGCATAACCCCATTCCGCAAATGGCAGGAATTCGGCCACGTTCGCAGGGTTCAGAACGGGCATGAAGAAGTTCATGAACGCCACGTCCGACTGGTGCGACATAGACGAGGACACGCAGCCATGGTCGTCCCCTGCCACCACAAGCACCCCGCCATTGGGCGAGGCCCCATAGGCATTCCCGTGTTTCAGCGCATCGCCTGCACGGTCCACCCCAGGACCTTTGCCGTACCAAAGCCCAAAGACCGCTTCGCACGTCTTGTGCGGGTCGGTTTCCACCTGCTGGGTGCCGATCATCTGTGTGGCCCCGAACTCTTCGTTTACGGCTGGTAGGAACGTGACGCCCGCATCTTTGACCAGTTCCGCGTTTCGCCCGATTTCAAGATCGATCCCCCCGACCGGCGATCCGCGATATCCCGAAACATAGCCACGCGTATCCAGACCCGCGGCCTTGTCACGCCGTGCCTGATCCAGCGCCATACGGACGATGGCCTGCGTCCCGGTCATAAACACGCGCCCTGTTGTCTTGGTGTAGCGATCGGATAAGGCGTAATCGCGCAGGATCGGGGTTTGGTCGGTCATGGCGTGCCTCCTCGGGTATTATGTCCTGAGGAAAAGCTTGTCGCATGCGGTGTGAAAAAGGCTTTCAACCTTATCAGCCTTCAGGCATATTTTGATTTATTTTATTCAGGAATTATCAATTCATGGAAAATTCAAATCAAGTTTCGGAAGTAGAGGCAAAACTTCTTTCGATTTTGCAACGTGACGCCTCTGCCAGTGTCGCGGACCTTGCTGCCGCGACGAACACTTCGTCTGCGACCGTATGGCGGCGCATCCGAGCGCTGGAAGAGCGCGGCGTGATCGGCCCGCCTGTGCGCCTTGTCGATCCGGCTAAGGTCGGGCGCGGGATGGATGTTTACTGTCAGGTCAGAATGAAATCGCAGGACAAGGACGCGCGCGCAGCCTTCAAGCGCGCGGTCGACGCCGAGCCGTCAATCCTTGAGGTTTATTCCGTCAGTGGCGAATGGGACTACATGCTGCACATGGTTGTGCGCGATATCGAGGATTTCGAAGCCATCCTGATGCGCAGACTTCTTGAACTTGATTGCGTTGCGGGAACATCCACGATCTTTGCGCTGCGCCGCATCAAACACACCCGCGAAGTGCCGCTATGAAAGCCCGCCGCGCTTCGGTATCAGTGAAAAGATAGCAAACCGCACATCTGCATTTCCACGGGCCGCACACCGCCATGAAAAAGCATCACAAGCCATATTCGGCGAAGAAGACGATCCTTTTCGGGCTCGCTATTGCTGCCTTCTTTACTGCGGTGTCTGTGTTTTTTCTGATCATGCAGGCGCGGAACAGTTTTCACCGTCTTGCAGGCCAGATCACAATGGTGGCCGAGGACAGTCTGGACATTCGCGATGTGCGGGGCATCACCACCCACCTGATCGTTCCGCCTGACGCGATATTGCTTGATCTGGACAGTCTGAGCGATCTGAGCGTCGGGCAGCACGTCATGACACGCGGTGAGTTCATTGGTGAAAAGCTGTTCGAAGTAGACGGCTTGCGCGTCATTCAGGGCCCTGACCCAAAATGATTGAAACCAAGGCACACCCCCGCCGTTCCGCAATCCTGAAAACTGCCGTGGTGATCTGCGTCTATCTGGCGATCTCGTTTACATTGGCCAGCTTTCCGGCTGACACAATCATCGACAAGGTCGGCAGCGATAACGCCTATGTGCTGATGTTCGCCTTGGGCATGATCGGCGGCTTCACGACCTTCACCGGTATCCCCTACCACTTTGTTTTAATGAGCCTTGCCGTAGGCGGGCTTGATCCGGTGGCGCTTGGCGTTTGCACGGCTATTGGCGTGATGCTGGGCGACAGCACTATGTTTCTGATCGGCAAACAGGTCAAAGACAGCCTGCCGCCGCGCGTTGTGGCGACGATTGACCATTTTGCAGAGTATCTGCTGAAACACCCCCGCTTTGTGACCCCTGCCCTTGTGGCCTATGGAACAGTGTCGCCGTTTTCCAACGATTTCGTCGTCGCGTCGCTTAGCATGGGGGGCTACGGATACTGGCGCACGATCCTGCCGCTGACTGTTGGCAACATCTTCTACAACATCGCGCTCGCGTATCTGGGGCTTTATGCCTACGACACGATCATCGGGTGGTTTTGACCAGCGTAGCGGCCAGTCTAGACCCAAACGTGATCTTCCGCCGCGGCATGTAGCGCGTCGATGAACAGGTCGGCATAGGGCGGCAGCTGGATGTGTTTCAGCCTGAGAAGGTTGAGCTTCCGGCTACTGGTGGGATCAGTCAGACGCAGCCCTTTCAACTCTCTGGCCTTGGCTTCGATGCGGAATGCGTGACCGGGCATCAGGCTGACACGTTCGGTTTTCCGGATCATGGATTTTAGTCCGTGCAAACCGGTACAAGTCCAATACTGATTGGTCATCGATTCACCAGCGGCCACAAAAATCGCGTCCACGTAGCTTCGGATCACGCTGCCGGATGCGGGCAAGGCCCAGGAATGTTCCAACAGTTCGGCCAGCGACACTTCGTTGCGATCCCAAAGGGCGCTGGACCTGCCAACGACGGCCTCAAGCGGAAGGGAAATCAATGGATCGGCCACCACGTCGGGGGTCAATTGATCGACCAGCAAACCGCCAATCATCACGTCCACCTCGCCTGCGTGCAACTTATCCAGAAGCAGGTCGTCGTATTCTTCGATCACGGACACCCGCAGGCTTGCGTTTTGCTTGTCCAGCGTCTCGAGCGCTTTGGGGATCAGCTCGATCATCGAAATGGGTGTTGCCCCGATGATCAAAGGCCCGCTTTGCCCTTGCTGGGCCAATTCGATTTCGCTGACGGCCTGCCCCAAAACCGCGTCAATCGCCCGTGCGTGACGAAGCAGCAGCTTACCATAGGCATTCAGGCGCGCACCGAACCGGCCGCGTTCGATCAGCGTAACGCCAAGCTGTTGCTCAAGAATTCCGATTTTATTGGTCAATGCAGGCTGCGAAATGCCTTCGGCTTCCGCGGCACGAATGAACGTTCCGTGGGTGTCAATCGCGCGCAGATAACGCAGATGTCTCGGGTCTATTTTCATAACCAAACCAAATTGATTTCTTAATTTTCATTATTGGACGAATAGAAAACTGACTGTCAAGCTGACTTCAAAGGACAAGAAAAACTGTTCTCGGGAGGAAAAAATGACAGTTTCAAAGATCGCCAGAGTTGCTGCGATAGGCACCGCAATTCAACTATTGATGTCGCAAACCGCCATCGCGGAAACGTTGAAAGTTTCAACATTCCTGCCGCCGAAACACGCCTTCAACCGCATGCTAGAGGCATGGGGACAAGAGCTGTCTGACAAAACCGATGGCGAGCTGACCGTCGAGATTTTCCCCGCAGGCCAGTTGGCCCCGCCCCCGCGCCAGTTTGATCTGGTTCGCTCGGGTGGTGCGGACGTTTCTGTCGTTCTGCACGGCGCAACGCCGGGTCGCTTTGCACTGAGCGAATTGGCCGGTTTGCCGCTGGTGGCCCCCTCGGCAGGATCGGACAGTGCGATCACATCGCGCCGTCTGACAGAACTGGTGCCCGACTATCTGACCGAGGAACATGCAGGCACGCGCGTTCTTTGGATGGCCGTCACGCCGCCCTTGATGTTCCACGTAAAAGGGTTTGATCCCAGCGACTTGGACAGCTTCAAAGGCAAGCGCATTCGCTATCAGGGTGTTGTCTGGCAGAAGATCATCGAAGCGATAGGCGCATCGCCCGTGCCGGTGCCGCCTGCGGAAACCGCCGATGCGATGGCCAAAGGTGTCGTCGATGGCGCGACCTTCCCGTTTGAGGCAACGATCCCCTTTGATCTTGCGCCGGTATCGGACTTTACCCTGACGCCCGGCATTGCCAGCGCAAGCTTTTCGGTTGTGATGGGCGACCACGCGTACAATCGCCTGAGCGACGAACACAAAGCCCTGATCGACGCGACCACTGGGCCTGATCGTGCAGAAGCCTTTGGCGCGATGTGGGACAAAGGCGAAGGCGCAGGCCGTGCCTTTATGGAAAAAGGCGGTGTCGAAGTCTTGGCGCTGGAACAGGACAAACTGGACAGCCTTCGTCAGACACTGGCGTCGGTCGTCGACGAGGTGACCCAAGCCTCCGAAGCCAGCGGGCTTCCCGTGGCCAACTTCCTGAACGCCTACACCAAATAGACCAAGTTCATGATGTTCAGGAGTTTTACGAACAAATTGCTTGGCGCGATGCAATTCGTGGCCGGTCTTGCCTTGGCATCCATGATGCTGGTGACCGTCGCCGATGTCGCGCTGAGGTTTCTGTTCAACACCCCGGTGCGCGGCACTTATGACCTTGTAAGTGTCGCGCTGCTGGTCATGGTCATGTTCGGAATTGCGCCTGTGATCCTGCAGGGCGCTGATATCGTGATTGACCTGTTCGACAGGGTTCTGCCCGCGAGCGTGTTGCGCGTGCTTCAATCCATTTCGGCACTGGGCGCTTTTTGCGCGTTCCTCTTTATCGGGTGGTCCATGTGGGGCCCAGCGCATGACGCTTGGCTTTACGGCGATCGTTCGCTGGAACTGGGCCTGCCGCTCTGGAGCTATTGGGCCGTGGCCTTTGTCGGGTTGTTCGGCATTCTTTGGGCCGCACTGGCCTTGCTGTCCGCTCGCCTCAAAAACCGGCCTGAAAGCGAGGAACAGATATGAGTTCTTTTGCTTTGGGCCTGTCCGGCATCGGCATCATGTTTGCCCTGCTTCTGGCCCGCCAACCTGTCTGGCTGGCCTTGGCGGCCTGCGGGATCATCGGAAACTCGATCCTGAATTCGGTGTCCATGACCAAATTCGTGACGGGCACCGGTGTCTTTGACCTTGCGTCGTCCTATCCGCTGTCCGTGATCCCGCTGTTCGTTCTGATGGGCGAGGTTGCATCAGGATCGCGCATGTCGCGTGATCTGTTTCAAGCGGCCCGTGTCGCGCTGTCAGGGCTTCGTGGTGGGCTTTCCATGGCGTCCATCGCGGCGTCAGGGGCTTTTGGCGCCATCTGCGGATCGTCGGTTGCAACCGCCGCCAGCATGACGCGGATCGCCCTGCCCGAGATGCGCAATGCGGGCTATGAAGAAGGCTATGCCGCGTCCTCGGTCGCGGCGGGTGGATCGTTGGGCATCTTGATCCCGCCATCCATCATTCTGGTGATCTACGGTTCAATTGCCGAAGCCTCGGTCGCGCGCCTGTTCGCGGCGTCGATGATCCCGGGTATTGTCCTGTTGGCGCTGTACCTTGTTGTTGCATGGGTTTTGGCCGGTCGCGCGGTAAATGCCGAAAACCAACCGAAGCCATCGACGCTGGAACGGGTGAAAGCGCTGCTGAAGCCATGGCATTTCATTTTGCTGTTCGTGTCGACGATCGGCGGGATCTATGCCGGTATCTTCAGCCCAAATGAAGCCGCATCTGTCGGTGCCTTCGGTGCGATCCTGATCGGCTTTCTGCGGCGCACGCTGGATTGGTCTGGCTTGGTCAATGCGATCCAGGCCTCGGTCCGAATCTCCTGCGGGCTGTTCCTGATCATCATCGGCGCCAAGCTGTTTGCCAATTTCATCGTGCAAACCCGACTGCCTGACACGCTCTTGGAGCTTGCGATGGCTGCTGAACTGACGCCGTTTCTGATCATGGCCCTGATCGTTGTGATCTACATCGTGATGGGATGTTTTCTGGAAGGGATCGGCATGGTTCTGATCACCGTTCCAGTCTTCCTGCCCATCGTCGAAGGCTACGGTTTCGACCCGATCTGGTTTGGTGTTCTGGTGGCTGTTCTGGTCGAACTCGGCCTGATCACACCGCCTGTCGGCATGAATCTTTTCATCATCAAAGCACAAAGCCAGACGCTTGATATGGCGCGGCTTTTCCGGTCGATCATCCCGTTTTTGATCGCCCCAATCATCCTTGTGGCCCTGCTGTTCGCGCTTCCGCAAATCGCGCTGTGGCTACCCAATCTGCTTTTCTAAAACCCCAGAGGACTACATGACCAAGAAGATCGCTCTTGAAGAGCATTTCATGCACCCTGATTTCGTCGACTACTGGTCAAAGACGGCAATCAACATCAGCCCAGCGCTATTCGGCAAAGCCCGTGACGCGCTTGAAGACTTCGGTGAACAACGTCTTGGCGCAATGGACCAGATCGGGATCGAAAAATCCGTTCTGTCGTTGGCTGGCCCCGGTGTGCAGGCGGAAACGGAAACGAAGACCGCAGTGCGTATGGCCAAACAGGTCAATGATTTCCTTGGCCAGAAGATCGCCGATACGCCGACGCGTTATGGCGGCTTTGCCCATCTCGCGCTGCAGGATCCGACCGAGGCCGCAAACGAACTGGAACGCTGCGTGCGTGATCTGGGGATGTCGGGGGCCATGATCAACGGCTGCTCCAACGGCACCTATCTGGATGATGATCGCTATTCCGTGGTTTGGGAACGCGCCGCCGATCTAGGCGTGCCGCTGTACATTCACCCCAACAACCCGCCAGACGTGCCCTTCATGTATCACAACCACCCCGAACTTTGGGGGCCTGTGTGGTCATGGACAGTCGAGACCGGCAACCACGCGCTTCGCATTCTGTTCAGCGGCGTATTCGATCGCTTTCCCAAGGCGAAACTGGTTCTGGGGCACATGGGTGAAACCCTGCCCTATCAGCTTTGGCGTTTCGACAGCCGGTGGGAGATTTCGAACCGTGGCGACATGCGGCTAGAGATGAAGCCTTCGGAATATTTCAAACGCAATGTCTGGTGCACCACTGCGGGCGTCTATTCGGACGAACCGCTGCGCTGTGCGATTGACGCGATTGGCGCGGATCGCGTCATGTTCTCGGTCGACTATCCGTTCGAACGCCCCAAAGAGGCAGGCGATTGGTTTGATGCCGCGCCACTGACCGACGAAGAACGCGCCAAGGTCGGGCGTGAAAATGCGATCGCGCTGCTTAACCTGTAAGATAACGCTAACATTTTTCCCATGACGGAAATTGCCGCCGTCATGGGACACTCCTATGCGATTCCCTATTCGGAAAAACTCGGAAACCGCTGACACGCTTCTGCCCGCCTTCGCGGCCTTTTCCGGCAAAAATCCTTTAGAAAATCGGGCAAAACCGCGTTGTATTAGCCGTTCACACTGTACCTGAGGCCCAAGCTGGTACAGTACATACCCAGATTCGCCGTATCGAAGAGGCCCGAAATGACACTGATCCGCGAAGATGACCTGATTGCCTCCATTGCCGAGGCTCTGCAGTACATTTCGTATTTCCACCCATCCGATTTCATTGGCGCGATGTCTGCAGCTTGGGAGCGTGAAGAAAACCCCGGCGCAAAGCAGGCCATGGCCCAAATTCTGGTGAACTCGCGTATGTGCGCCATTGGCCGCCGTCCGATTTGTCAGGACACTGGTGCCGCCAACATCCACATCAAATACGGCGTTGAAGCCAAGACAGACTTCAAACGGTCCCTGCAAGAGATCTGTGATGAAGGCACCCGTCAAGGCTATCTGCGTGACACGAACCCGCTGCGCGCGTCCGTCGTGGTCGATCCCTTTGGTCAGCGCAAAAACTCGGGCGACAACACGCCCTGTATGCTGACCGTTGAAATGGTCGCTGGTGACAAGATCGACGTGGAAGTCGCGGCCAAAGGTGGCGGCTCTGAAAACAAATCCAAGTTCACCACATTGAACCCGTCGGGTTCGGTTGCTGACTGGGTTGTCGAAACCGTGGAAACGCTTGGCGCTGGCTGGTGCCCGCCCGGCATTCTGGGGATCGGCGTTGGCGGCAACGCGGACAAGGCGATGGCGCTGGCCAAAGCGGCCCTGTCCGAGCCGATTGACCTGCACGATCTGATCCGTCGCGGTCCGTCGAACAAAACCGAAGAACTGCGCCTTGAGATTGCCGAACGCGTGAACGCTCTGGGCATCGGTGCGCAGGGTCTTGGCGGTGTTACAACGGTTCTGGACGTCAAAATCCGGTCGTTCCCGACACACGCTGCATCTCTGCCCGTCGGCCTGATCCCGAACTGTGCCGCGACACGTCATGCGCATTTCACGCTTGATGGCTCCGGCCCTGCGGAATTCACGCCGCCGGACATCTCGCTCTGGCCGGAAATCCTGCTGGACGCGGCAAGCGCCCATGCCCGCCGGATTGATCTGGACACGTTGGATGACGATGTCATCGCAACGCTTGAACCGGGTCAGACGCTGCTGCTGTCCGGTACGCTCTATACCGGCCGCGACGCGGCCCATAAGCGCATGATCGACATGTTGGATAAGGGCGAGCCCCTGCCCGTCGATCTGAAAGGCCGCGCGATCTATTACGTCGGCCCCGTGGATGCCGTGGGTGACGAGGCGATTGGCCCCGCCGGCCCGACGACCTCGACCCGTATGGACAAGTTCACAGACCGTATCCTGTCCGACACTGGCCTGAAGGTGATGATCGGCAAAGCCGAGCGTGGCCCCGTCGCGCTAGAAGCGATTGCCAAGCACAAAGCGGCTTATCTGATCGCGGTTGGCGGTGCGGCCTACCTTGTGTCCAAGGCGATCAAGGCGGCCAAGCCTGTTGCGTTCGAGGATCTTGGCATGGAAGCGATCTATGAGCTGCGTGTTGAGGACATGCCGGTGACGGTTGCCGTGGACACCAAAGGCAACTCGATCCACAAAACAGGCCCTGCCGCTTGGAAGCGTGTTCCCGAACTGAGCTAAGGCATTCCAAACGAAATAAAAATGGCGCCCCGAGCATCTCGGCGGCGCCATTTTTTAATACCCTGCCTGTTCCTTAGCGCGTGGGCATCGAAATCCGGAATTGCATCAGTTCAATACCCGGATTGTCCTCGTAAATTCCGGCATTCGATCGGTGATCATAGCTTAGCGCCATGCGCCAGCCAGACGGTGCCTCATACCCGATTTCAATTCCGGAACGGAACGCAATCGGTCCTCCCAGATCGAACCCGCCGTTGTCAAAGTAGAGACCCGGCATGGAATGCAGTTCCGTGTAGATCGGCGTATTGCCCAAATCCATTTTGTATGTGGTTCCAAACCCCACCCACGTTGCGCCATTTTCCGAAACAGAGACGCCAAACGCATTGCCGAAGGGACCGCGCTTATGACCCAAGTCATAGCGGAAATAGATTTCGTCTTCCTCGATGGCATTGCGTTCTATGACCTCGCCCAGCGCCAGCGAAAGGCGCGGAGTGACCTCTGTTTTGCCCAAGCAGCCAGTTTCCGTGCCGCAATGATTGAACGTCATATCCGTCAATCCGGCAATCAGCATCAAAACTGCAAATGACCCGTCTGCCATCCTATCCTCCTTAATCAATTGGGAATACTTGGCATCAGTTCACCTTAGAAGTCCAGTAAAGAGGCGCCCTTAACAATCAAAGCAACTTTGAACGCATTCACAATTTGGAAATCTCGGGATGCCGACTTGACTCCCCTCAACCTGTATAACAGATTTGTACCGCAAGGTGATGCGGGCTTCCCCGTCACGCTTGCACAGGAGGAGAACGCGGATGCCCGACTTATTTCGCGGTCGTATCGGGGGAGTTGCAGGCCAGATCGGCTCGATTGCAGTGACCCTGTTCGGCCTTTTGATTCTGACCTTTGTGATCGGACGGGTGATGCCCACCGATCCGGTCCGCGCGATTGTCGGCGAAGACGCGACGCGCGAGGTCTATGAAACTGTGTATCGGCAGCTTGGGCTGGATCGGCCCATGTGGGAACAGTTTTTTGTCTATCTGAAAGACGTGGCCACGTTCGATTTCGGGACCTCGGTACGCACAGGCCAACCCGTTCTGAATGACATCCTCTATGTTTTGCCCGCCACTATCGAACTTGCGACCTTTGCGATCATTTTCGGGGCCGGACTGGGCATTCCTTTGGGCGTCATGGCGGCGGTGCACAAAGATCGCTGGCCGGATCACCTTATTCGGGTGTTCAGCCTGTCGGGTCATTCCATGCCGATTTTCTGGACAGGAATGATTGCCCTGTTGGTGTTCTACGCCCAACTGGGCTGGGTCGGCGGCTCTGGCAGAATGAGTCAGTTCTACATCGGACTGGTGCCTGAAAAGACGAATTTCCTGTTGATCGACAGCATGCTGGCCAAGGAATGGGACGTGTTTCGATCGGCCTTGAACCACATTGTTCTACCTGCATCCCTGCTGGGCTACTCATCCTCAGCCTACATCACCCGAATGACCCGCAGCTTCATGTTGGACCAGCTAGGTCAGGAATACGTCACAACCGCCCGCGTGAAAGGCCTAAGCAACCGCCAAACCATCTGGCGCCATGCCTTTGGCAACATCCGCGTGCAATTGGTGACGATCATTGCGCTGGCGTACGGAGCGCTGCTTGAAGGCGCAGTGCTGATTGAAACGGTCTTCGCTTGGCCGGGTTTTGGCCAATACCTGACCTCGAACCTTCTGATCGGAGATATGAACGCGGTCATGACCTGCGTCCTTGTGGTGGGCGTGATCTTTATCGCCCTGAATATCCTGTCCGACCTTCTTTACCGCATTTTCGATCCGAGGACACGATGAGCATGTCACATCAAACCGCCCGATCTTCCACCAGCGCCACTGCCGCACGCCCGCGCAGTCAAAGCGTTCAGACCGCGATCAATATCCTGAATTTCCTGCTAAAATCCCCGACCTCAGCCTTTGGCATTGTCGTCATGGCCTTGCTGATCCTGACGGCGATTGTCGCCCCTCTGATTGCAGTACACGATCCCTACATGCAGAACTTAGACAACACGTTGTCCCCGCCCAGCGCCGCGCATTTCTTTGGCACGGACGAGCTTGGGAGAGATATTTTCTCGCGGATTGTCCATGGCTCACGGATCACGCTGACCATCATCTTTCTGGTGACAATCACAGTCGGCCCCATCGGGCTGTTTGTGGGAACTGTTGCCGGCTATTTCGGCGGCAAGACCGATGTCGTCCTGATGCGGGTGACCGACATCTTCTTGTCCTTCCCCTCGCTCATCCTGTCGCTGGCGTTCGTAGCCGCGCTCGGCCCCAGTCTAAACAACGCGATTATCGCAATTTCACTGACGGCATGGCCCCCGATCGCCCGCTTGGCCCGCGCTGAAACCATGACGTTTCGCGGCGCCGACTATATCTCGGCCGCGCGGCTTCAAGGGGCATCGCCCGCACGGATCATCTGGAAAAGCATTGTGCCTATGTGCCTGCCCTCCGTCCTGATCCGCCTGACGCTGAACATGGCAACGGTTATTCTGACTGCCGCTGGTTTGGGGTTTCTGGGTTTGGGCGCACAGCCGCCAATGCCGGAATGGGGCGCAATGATCGCCACAGGCAGACGCTATATGATCGACAGCTGGTGGCTCGTGACCTTTCCGGGTCTTGCCATCCTCTGCGTCAGCCTTGCCTTCAACCTGTTGGGCGACGGCCTGCGCGATGCCCTTGATCCCAAACAAATGACGAAGAGATAACTATGGCTGACCCTATTCTGGACATTCAGAACCTGACCCTTCGCTATCCCAACGCCCCGACCCCAGCCGTGCGCGGCGTCAGCTTTACCCTTGGCCAAGAACGCCTTGGAATTGTTGGGGAAAGCGGATCGGGAAAATCAACCGTTGGCCGTGCAATCATGCGTCTTCTGCCTGATGCGACGATGCAGGCCGACCGGATGAACTTTGCTGGCGTCGATCTTTTGAACGCGTCGGAAAAGCACATCCTGAAGCTGCGCGGCGCACGGATGTCGATGATCTTGCAGGACCCGAAGTATTCGCTGAACCCAATCCAGCGCTGCGGCGATCAGGTGGCCGAAGCTTACCGGACGCATGTTTCGACCACGAAATCAGAGGCAAAGGCCAAAGCAATCGCCATGCTGGAAGCTGTGCAAATCCGCGATCCCGAACGGGTCTATGATCTTTACCCGCACGAAGTATCAGGCGGCATGGGCCAGCGGATCATGATTGCGATGATGCTGCTGACCGATCCCGAACTAGTCATCGCGGATGAACCGACGTCAGCACTGGATGTGACGGTACGCTTGCAGGTGCTGAGCATTCTGGATGATCTGGTGAAACAACGCGGCATCGGCCTGATCATGATCAGTCACGACCTCAACCTTGTCCGGAATTTCTGTGACCGCGTGCTGATCATGTACGCCGGACGCATAGTAGAAACGCTGGACGCCAAGGACCTTGATCACGCACAGCACCCATATACCCGCGGGCTTCTTGCAGCGCAGCCACGCATAGGCGGACCACGACGCCCCCTGCCCGTTCTTGACCGCGATCCATCATCCTGGTTGTCGGAGGCCACAGCATGAAGCCGTTCGAAGTAGAAAACATGTCGATCACCTTCGGCAATGTCACCGTCTTGCCCGCCGTCAGCTTTCAGGTCGAGGCTGGCGAGTGCTTTGGTCTGGTTGGCGAAAGCGGGTCCGGCAAATCGACCGTTTTGCGCTGTGCGTCGATGCTGCTCAATCTGTGGGACGGAGACGCGCGGATTGGCGGGAAATCGGTGAAAGACATGCCCGCGATGGAGCGCTGCCGCACCCTTCAAATGGTGTTTCAGGATCCCTACGGATCGCTGCACCCACGCCATTCCATTCGCACGACCCTATCCGAGCCACTACGCATTCACGGGCTGGACAATCAACAGCAACGGATGGAACAGGCCATGACGGACGTGGGCCTGCCTTTGTCGTTTCTTGACCGGTTCCCGCATCAGCTCTCTGGCGGGCAACGCCAACGCGTCGCGATCGCGCGTGCGCTGATCCTTGAACCGGATGTGCTGTTCCTGGACGAACCCACCTCGGCGCTGGATGTGTCAGTGCAGGCGGAAATCCTGAACCTGCTGGTGCGCCTGCGCGAAGAAAAAGGCTTTACCTACATCATGGTCAGCCACGATCTGGCGGTCATCGATCACATGTGCGACCGTTTTGCAGTCATGAAATCCGGCCATATCGTAGAAGTCCTGCCCCGCACAGCCATTCTGGACGGATCAGCCAAAGCGCCCTACGCGCAGGAACTGATCGCTGCCAGCTTGGCCTATGAAGGCGCGGCTTGATATGAAGTTATGGTTGGCTCCTGCCTTACAAGGCGGGAGCCTCATCTTTTGCAGTTCCGACTTTGTGGTCACTCGTTGCTAAACCTAACTGGGACAGATGGTCCTTGTCGCGGCCCATCGTTTCATTCAGTTTCGTTCTGATTGTCCCAGAGGAGTTTGTGGTTTGGCATGTTGAACCTCTTAGACCGGATTTTGTTGATCCGAAACGCAATAGTGAAAACAGTCTCAGTCTCTAAGGCCTTGAAGGTCTTTCACTCAGATTCAAAAGAGACCCCAGTCATTCTGAAGTTTTCTTATGCTGGCAACGTGCAATATCACAAACTTTCCGAGCAGGAAGTCCGCGCACTGATCCTTGAACTTTGTAACGCTATGGATTCCAGTTCAGACTCTGGAGAAATATAATTCCAAGGTAAGGGCTCCAAACCGGACACTCGACCTGCATCAGCATTTCCACCCCTTGCGCCCTCAACACGACAATCGCGTGGAAAAAAGAAAAGGCGCATCTTTTACAAGATGCGCCCTTCCCGTCGGGAGAAAACTGTTTACCGGTTTTTCACAACGTCCTCAAAGCGCGACACCCAAGGATCAATAACCACCCCCGACACGTCCGACTGATAGGCCGCCGTTACAACGCGTTCTGAAAACGGCTGGATCGCGGTGACTTTGTCGTCGATCATCTCTTGGATTTGTTCGTACTGCTCGGACTGCGCGGCCTCATCCCGTTCGACCAGCGCGCTTTCGATCAGGGCGTTCAGTTCTGCATCCTGATAGGATGTTCGCCAGCTTTGGAAGTTGGTCAGGCCCGCCTCTTGGCTGTTGTCTGGGTTATAGACCAGCGCGCGCAGGTTGCTGTCCGGATGCGGTTGCTGACCACCACCGCCACGACCGACCAGAAGCTCAAAGTTCCGTTCGCGCATCGCACCGTAAATCTGGCCGCCGCCGCCGGTGATGATTTCGGCATTGATGCCCGCCTGTGCCAACGTGCCTTGAATGGCGGTCGCAGAGTCGAGGAACTGCTGCGTGGAAATCACGCGCAGTGTTGTGTCGAACCCGTTGGGGTAGCCCGCTTCGGCCAACAGCGCCTTGGCCTTTTCAACGTCCAAGGTATAGCCGGGATCGGGCAGTGCGGCGAAGGCCGAACTGTTGATGACGCGCTGACGTTTGATTCCGAAGTAAGGCATGATCGCGCCGTTGATGCCATCGTAGTCGATCAGATAGCGCAGCGCTTCACGCACCTTCGGGTTTGCGAATTTCTCATCGCCCATCGATACGGCAAGGTAGTAGAAACCGGCGCTTGGGACGGTTTCGACGGTGATGGCATCGTTGCTTTCAAACGCCTTCAGGTCCGGCGCGGCAAGGCTGAAGCCCACGTCAATGTCACCTTGTTCCAGCCCCAAACGCTGGCTTTGGCTTTCCGGCAGATGGCGCATCAACACGCGTTTCATGGCCGGCTCTTCACCCCAGAACGCGTCATTGCGTTGCAGGATCACAAACTCATTCGCGCGCCATTGATTAAGAACGAAGGCCCCAGAACCAGCAGAGTTGTTGGTCAGCCACGCCTGCCCGTTATCATCGCCCGCGTTGGCCATCACCAGCTTGCTATCAAGGATCGATCCAACACCCGCCTGCGCCAGATACATCAGGATCATTTTGGGGTCGCCCGCTTGGGGCATCACCATTTTAAAGGTGTGATCGTCGATCACCTGAAACTGGTCGTCGATGCCCTCTGCCGTGAATCCACGCGAACTCAGGCCCGAAGACTGCGCCTGTCCCAAAGTCATCAGGCGGTCAAAGCTGAACTTTACATCTTGGGCTGTTACCGCATTACCAGAGGCGAATTTCGCGTCCTGACGCAGGTGGAACACGACCGACAGGTTGTCTTCGCCGATTTCCCAACGCTCGGCCAAGCGGGGCTGTAGGGCCTTGGTTTTCGGGTTCAATTCGACCAGTGCGTCATAGACGTTGTTCAGGATCTGCACCGCTTCGCCACCAGTGATGGCGGCGGGATCCATCGTCAGGACGTTTGTCATGTCGAACGCAGCGATCAGTTGATCGTCCGGCGTTTCGGCGAATGCGGGCTGGGTGGCCGCCAGCAACGCTGACAGCGCAATCCCCGTAAGTAGCTTATTCATAAGGTCTCCTCCCCTTGTGTTAAAAGCGTGTGATCGTTCAGCGGATGCGGTTGTTATCGATCAGGTCAAAATCGATGTCCTCGCCCAGACCAGGTCGGTCGGGGACATGAACAAAGCCGTCGCTATCCATCGGGTCAGACAAGGATTTGAGGTAATCAAACCCGTCGTCATATTCGAGGAACGGGTGCAAAAGGCCCCGTTCGTACCATTTGCAATTCTTGGTGGCCGCTACGACGTGCAGGTTCATCGCCGTATTGCCGTGAACCTCGCATTCCATGCCAAAGGCTTCGGCCAGATGCATCGTTTTCAGCGCAGGTGTGATCCCACCCACGTCGTTCACGCCAGTTCTCAGAATGTCGCAAGCACCGGATTTGATCCATTCCGCGCGATGCCAATGTTTGCCACCCACGCTTTCAGGACCAATTACAGGGATATCCAGATTGTCAGACAGCCAGCGGTAGGATGACATCGATTGCTCATCCATCGGCTCTTCGATCCAGGCGAAGCCCAGCTTTTCAAGACCGCGCCCCAGCTCCAGCGCCTCGGTCCTTTTGTACCAGTGGAAGGCATCGATCATCAGGGCGATGTCGGGACCGACCGCTTCGCGCACAGCGGCGCAAGCCTTCAGGTCCATCTTTACATTGGGCGCCCAGCTGACGGGCGGCATCCAAGTGTGCAACTTGATGCCCTTATAACCCCGCGCCACCAGCTTTTCGGCAAAGCGACCGTAGTCTTCGGGTGTCGCAAGGCCGCCCTCAAGCTCGTCTCCGCACATAATGGACCCGTAGGCCAGCACCTTGTCGCGATAGCCCCCGATCAACTTGTATACAGGTTGTCCAAGCGTCCGGCCCGCCAGATCCCACAACGCGCAATCGATCACTGCGAGCGTCCGGTCTGTCAGTTGTGCCGCTGATCCACGTTGCCAGTGCGCAAGCTCTTGCCAGAGGCGTTCACGGTCGCGGTAGTCCTGTCCGATCAGAACCTTTTTGACATACTTATCAATTACATGTGGTCGTGCGACCTCTGGCGGACAAAAGCTGTATCCCTCATGCCCGTCTTCGGTGCGGATTGTGACTATTGCCTGCGACACGTCGTGTTCTGGTCCGGGATGGGCATGGCCCGCGCTGTCAGAATGACGGCGGGTTTTATGCCGAAAGACGCAAACATCGATTGCAGTAATGATCACAAGTGTCTCCTTTTCCCGCTTCGACGTCGGGCAGTCCATTTATCTGTATAACAGATTCATATGACATGCTTTCGAAGCCCGTCAACAAAAACACCAAAGTTTTCTGCCGAAGGATGCGCATATTCACACTACACCCTGAATATACTGGCCTTTTCGCCATGACTTCGGCTAACATCCTGTCGTACAGAAAGCCGAAAGGTGCACATATGTCCGAGGCAAGCGCGATGACAAACACGGCAGCCCCCCCGAATCCCGCCCGTACACGGGCCGTGATGATTGCCGACGAGTTGCGTCGCGAAATTGAGAACGGCCACTTCAGACCGGGTGACCGGCTACCAAGTGAATCCGAGCTGACCCGCGCCCATTCGGTCAGCCGGACAGTCGTACGAGAGGCGCTTGGATTGCTGCGCTCTGAAGGGCTGGTGGAGGCCCGTAAAGGGTCCGGTGTGTTCGCCCTTGATCCCGCGAATGCCCGACGCTCGCAGCCTTTTTCCGATCTGGATATGGAACGCCTTTCGGGCGTGATCGAACTTTTCGAACTCAGATCCGCCTTTGAAATTCGCGCGGCTGGTCTGGCCGCGGCCCGTAGATCGGCACAACAGATCGATGCAATCGTCGAGGCAAACAAGGCCGTTTCAGCGGAATATGAAAACGGTGGCAACACCCGCGAGGCCGACTTTGCCTTTCACTATGCCATAGCGCAAGCCACTCAGAACAAACGGTTTCCCGAATTTCTGGCCCTGATCCGGCCAGGCATCGTGCCACGTGTAGAACTTGAAGCAGGCAGTGGAACACCGCGCGCGTATAAGCCGAACACGGAACTGGTGGACGAACATATGCGCATCATTGACGCGATCATCGACGGTGACCCAGCCCGCGCGGAAGAGGCGATGAAAATCCACCTAGAAGGCAGTCTTTCACGCTACCGTGATCTGCTTCGCAAAGCCAATGGATGACAGGCGCGCCGGCTTTCCGGCACGCCTGATCGGGATTAATTGCGATCCTTGATCAGATCCTGAAGCATCGCACGCTCTTCCTCGGTCAAGTCGGTCAGGGGCGCGCGCACATGGCCTGTTGCGAAGCCGCGCAACGCGACACCAGCCTTGATCGCAGACACCGCATAGCCGGACTTCCGATCGCGGATTTTCGCGAAGGGATAGTAGAAGTCTGTCAGCAGCTTTTCACACTTGGCGTCGTCACCTGCGGTGAATGCCGCGTGGAATTCCAGCGCGGTTTCCGGCACAAAGTTGAACACTGCCGAGGAATAGGTCGGCATCCCTGCCCCGCGATACGCCTGTGCAAACAGTTCGTGTGTCGGCATCCCGCCGATGTAGGACAAACGATCACCCATCGTCACGGTCACACGGCGCACAGTGTCGATATCGCCGGTGCCATCCTTGAAACCGATCAGGTTCGGGCACTCATCGGCCAGTTGTGCCAGAGTTTCAGCGGATACGCGCGATGCCCCACGGTTATAGACAATAACCCCCATGTTAGTTGCCTTACACACAGCGCGGATGCGGTTTGCCGCCCCATCCTGCGGCCCTTCCGCCAGATAGTGGGGTAGTAACAAAATACCGTCACCACCGGCAGCTTCGATATCACGGGCCAGATCGCAGGCCATCCGGACACCATAGCCGCAGCCTGCAATCACAGGCGCATCGCCTGAAACTTCGCGCGCGGCTTTCACCACGTTTACGATCTCGGACGGCGACAACGAAAACATCTCCCCCGTGCCGCCCGCAACGATCAGGCCCGCAACTTTGTAGGCAGACAGCCATTCAAGGTGCGACTGAAACGGCTTTTTCGCAAAGTTGTCCTGGTCATCAAACGGCGTCACCGGAAAGGACAACAGTCCGTGTCGAATGATTTCGCGCAGATCATTTGGGGCGATCATTAAGGGCTCTCCTAAGTTTTGAGATTGTATGAAAAGTCAGACGTCCTGCTGCCAATCGGCGGGCAGCAATGCGTCCGGCATGTTTTGAAAGCAGACAGGCCGAAGGAACCGGCGGATTGCCAAGGTCCCGACGCTGGTGGCGCCAAAATTGGTGCTGGCAGGATAAGGACCGCTGTGAACCATCGCGTCACAGACCTCGACCCCGGTCGGGAAACCATTCACCAGAATGCGCCCCGCCTTTTGCTGCAGAATAGGCGTCAAGGATTTGGCCAACGGCAAATCGTCATCCGTCAGATGCATGGTGGCGGTCAGCTGTCCGACAAAGCTCTGCGCGACGTCCAGCATCTGTTCATCGTTGTCGACCGTGACGATCAGGCCAAAGGGCCCAAAGATTTCTTCTGACAAGATCGGCTGGGCAATCCAGTCGGTCGCTTTGACGGAAAACAGGGTTGGCCACACGGATCGCCCGACACCTGTTTCATCCAGATGGGCGTGGACATTGTCGCCGTGTTTTACGTGATCGACCCTATCGTGATAATCGCTTGCGATCCCGCTGGTCAGCATGGTCTGGGGCGCAACTTTGGACAGCGCCTTGATCGTTGTATCAGCAAAAGTTTGCAAATGCTCAATTGGCAGGATGGCAATACCAGGGTTGGTGCAGAACTGGCCTGCCCCCATTGTCAGGGAGGAAGCCCAGCCTTCTGCAATGTTTTGCACATTCGTCCGTGCAGCATTTGGCAACAGGAACATCGGATTGACGCTGCCCAATTCGCCGAAGAAAGGAATGGGATCGGGGCGCGCAGCACAAAGGTTAAACAACGCTCGCCCGCCTGATAGCGAACCGGTAAAACCCACAGCCTTGATTAACGGATGCTGAACAAGGGCATGGCCCACATCCCGCTTGCCCCCTTGGATCAGAGAAAATACGCCCTTCGGCATGCCCGTAGAAACTACGGCAGCAGAGATCGCATCAGCAACAATTTCACCGGTGCCGGGATGGGCCGAATGCCCTTTAACCACGACAGGGCAGCCCGCGGCCAAAGCCGACGCGGTATCACCTCCGGCAACAGAGAATGCCAAGGGGAAATTAGATGCACCAAAGACCGCGACCGGACCAACGGGCTGCTGGATCATCTTGATGTCCGGGCGTGGCAATGGCTGGCGGTCCGGCAATGCAAGGTCGTGGCGCCGGTCAAAACAGGCACCATCCTGAATATGCTCAGCGAACAGGCGAAGCTGATGGACAGTGCGTCCGCGCTCCCCTTCCAGCCGCGCTTTGGGAAGGCCGGTTTCCTGCATCCCGATCTGCGTAATCGCAGATGCTCTTGCTTCGATCTCATCTGCGATCGCCCGCAAGAACGCCGCCCGTTGGCGTGCCGACGTCTGGCTGTAGGTTTGAAAAGCGGCGCTTGCGGCTTTTGCTGCCGCATCCACCAAATAACGCGTTCCCACCGCGAAACTATGAGGCTGCCCTTCTGCCGGATCGGACTCAAACCTCTGCGGACTGTCGACCCACTCGCCTGCAACCAAATGCAATCCGTGTGGTGCATATACATTGGCGATCTGATCCATGATGTTCCCCCCGAACAGCGGTCAAAATTTCTAGCGCTCAATTTGATGCACTAATATATTAGTTAAAACAGGTGGTCAATCAGCGTGAAAATCACGCTATAAGACACACAAACAATCGTGAGATTTCAATCGTATGGACAGCTTTCTACAATCAGCACTGAATGCCATGCAGCAAGGAAGAGGATCGGGCCTACCCGCAGCTTCGGGCCGAATCTATGACGATCTGCGGCAGCGTATTCTGTCGCTCGAGCTTGTTCCCGGTACGTCGCTGTCCCGTGCGGAACTGGCAAAACACTACGATGTCAGCCAGACGCCCCTACGCGACGCGCTACAACGTTTGGAACAAGACAGCCTGATCAAAATATACCCACAGTCCAAAACACTGGTCACACACATCGATCACGATCGAATTTCACAGGCGCTTTTCCTAAGGCGTGCTTTAGAAACCGAAGTCTGCCTCATGTTGGCGACTACACCACAGCCGTTTCTTCTTGCCCAGCTGCGCGCCGTTATCGAGGCGCAAAGATCTGTAAGCGCGGATACGGCCAAGCTTCGACAGTTTCAGGAGCTGGACGAATACTTTCATTTCTTGATGTTCGACGCCCTGAGCAGAAGCGATCTGCATTCATTGATGCGATCCCGAACATCGGATCTTGATCGTGTCAGACGGTTACAAACCCACTCGTCCGGACAACTCGACCTTATTTTGCAAGGGCACGTCGAGATTACAGATGCGCTGGAAAGCGGCGATGCAACCCGCGCTGTGACGGCCTTAAGACGGCATCTGGAAAAGCCAGATGATTGGGTACTGACCTATCAGAAAAGATTTCCCGATTACTTTGCCGCCTAACGGGACCTATTTGCCGAAAATTGATGCCTCAAAGCCCATGTTAAAGCCGGATTTTCCAGTGATCCAAAAACAAAAAAGCACCAACGACCATGTCGTGGTGCTTATTGTCTGAATTCATCGTTTTGAGAGATACTAATGAGGTTTTTGCTAGGTTTGGCGGTGACCTACT